>NZ_VPAM01000023.1:0-60459 GCF_013419215.1 Acinetobacter sp. YH12096
CAATAGCAAGAGTGAACCACCTGATCCCTTCCCGAACTCAGAAGTGAAACCTCTTAGCGCTGATGGTAGTGTGGGGTTACCCATGTGAGAGTAAGTCATCGCCAGCTCATTATTCGAAACACCCCCTTCAAAGCGAAGGGGGTGTTTTTTTATGCGTGATGAAAAGGGAAGAAAAAAATAATAAGAAAAGCAGAAGAAAAAACAGGGAAATGATAGATATTTAAAAAGAATAAGGCCGATCAACAATAAACTCGTCTAGAACTCTTTTATATCATTTAAAATGTTTTGCTAATGAAAATGTGTAATAAATCAATATAATAAAATCGTTTGTCTCTTTAATAATATATAGGGTATTTAAGATGTTTTTAAAAAAATTATTAGCTACAGTTTTATTTGCATTTGTTTCTTTCAATACTACAGCCGGTGTGTATCAGGGTAAACTAAGTGAATGTTTGGTAAATAAAATTTCAGCAAAAGAGAGTCAGAACTTAACAGCTTGGATTTATTTGGCATTTTCAGCACATCCAGAAATTTCTAAATATAGTAAAGTAACGCCAGTTGAGATACAAAAAATTGATAAAAATATGGCTATTCTATTTCAAGATTTATTTACTAAACGTTGTAATGCTGAAATCAAAGCTGTTACAGAAAATGAAGGAACAAATGCTCTAGGTAAAGCATTTGAACTATTGGGAAATCGTGCAGCTGAAAATCTGATGAAAAATCCAATTGTTGAAAAACGTATTGCATCATTTGCGCAATATTTTGATGAAGATAAAATGCGTCAATCTATGAAATAATTGAAGAGATTAGACCTAACAAAATTTATCCTCTTAAGCTTAGTTAGGTCTATATGGTTAAATAAAAGATTAAATTTTTAGAAATTATAAGGAACTTTTTAAATTATTTTGATGTTCTTTAACTTGTTTTGCATAACGTTTGCCTTGTTTTTTCATTTTTCGATTGGTGTTATAAGCAGTAGGTCCGACATTATAGTAGGCTAAAGCTTTTGGAATACTACCTGCCGCATTTTTATATTTAGTTAAAATAAATGACCCACAATTAATATTGGTTAATTCGTCATATAAATCCCCAGGGCATGTTGCTTGCCAATAACGTGGCATCACCTGAGTTAAACCGACTGCACCTGCAGGAGAACTGACATAAGGGCGGAAAGTTGATTCTTGGCGAATAACGGCAGCCAGTAGTAAAGGATCTAAGTTGTATTGATCGGCAGTTTGCACAATGTAGGGTGACACTCGATTTGCAGTTTCAGGATTGACTGAATAGGCCTTTTGGATCCCTGATGAAAGTTTAACTGCACGTTTTTCTACAGAGCCACCACCTAGTGATGAACATCCAGAAATCAGGGTTACAGATATAATAACAGTTGAAAACTTTAAGCTGTGAGCGTTTAGGAGCGACGAAAGACGAGTTGAAAGGCGAGTTTTATTCAGTACATTCTGCATTTATATTCACTTTAAAATAATCATGGCTAAGTGTAATTTCTAAAGCGATATTATGAACTGGAGACTTAGAGGTCAATATTTTCTTAAGATGCTCTGTACAGTGAAATTGTAAGAATTGATGGAAATGTACTCAAATTACATGATTTTTTAAGTGAAGAGAGAAAAACAGATCGTGTTAATTGAGTCAGTATTTCTCTCTTTACATTCTTACTTAAGATTGTGGGGCATTCAAATCCCGAGAACTTTAGTTATAAAAAACTAGAATATCCACTCATTAAATATCCCTATTTGGAAAAGCTATAACTCTTTTCAGAGGTATTAGTGGAATCTGAGTTTAAAGCGTTTTAAGCATCCAAATTTCGCATGCTTGGCTATGACCTGTATTGCCCTTGGGAGCTTGTAAGTGTTGAAATCCTACTTTTTCATAAAGTTTCACTGCTTGCCCAAGTGTATGTGTAGTTTCTAAATAACACGCTTTAAAATTATGATCTTTGGCGAATTGAAAACAAAGTTCTAAAATATCTTTGGCTAAGCCATGACCACGTAATTCAGGCATAAAATACATTTTTTGGATTTCTAAAATGCTTGAGTCTCCAACTAAAGGAGAAAGGCCCCCACCACCTAAAATTGTACCGTGTTGATTTTCAATAACCCAATATTGTGCATTTGCTTGCGTATAGACGTGATATAAATCATCTAAAATTGGATCTGCAACGGCAAATCCTGATTCAGGTGCTAATCCAAATTCTTTGGAAACTGTGCGAATGACATTGGCAATGCTTACATTGTCTTCAAGTTGAAGTGGTCGGATCTGAAACATAATCATCGAAAAACAAAAAGATGGATTGTTTATAGACTGATCCTATAAAAAAATCCATCTCTAAGTTTAAAATTACTCAAGCAAAAAATTACTTTAATTCGCTTGAACTTTTACCCAGTTCACGACGTGCAACGATTAATTGTTGAATTTGCTGTGTGCCTTCAAATATATCGAGGATTTTTGAATCACGTGCCCATTTTTCTAATAATTCATCTTCGCTATAGCCGACAGCCGCTGCGAGTTCTACACACTTTAACGTGATTTCATTACCTACACGGCCTGCTTTTGCTTTAGCGATGGATGCTTCACGTGAGTTTGGTTTTTTGTTGTCGGCCATCCATGCGGCTTTGAGCATGAGGAGACGTGCTGCTTCCCAGTCTGCTTCCATTCGATATATTTGTGCAGCAATATTCGAGCTTTGTAAGATCGGTGTTGAATACTGCTCATCTAATTCATCTTTAAAGATTTCTTTAATTCGCTCTAAAGATGCCTTGGCACAGCCAATAGCCATCGCGGCAACGAGTGGGCGAGTATTATCAAAAGTTTCCATAACCCCAGCAAAACCCTTTGCTACATCAATTTCAGCATTGCCTAATAAGTTTGCAGCAGGGACACGACAATCTACAAAGCTAATGGCAGCCGTATCAGAAGCTTTAATACCCAATTTATGTTCTAGGCGTTCTACAGTCATGCCCAGCGTACCTTTTTCAACAACAAAGGATTTAATCGCTGCACGGCCTAATTTTTTATCTAGCGTTGCCCAAACCACCACGGAATCAGCACGCTCACCCGAGGTGACAAAGATTTTTTCCCCATTGAGAATGTATTCATCGCCATCTTTCGTCGCTGTTGTCCGAATAGCAGCAGAATCAGAGCCGCAATTGGGTTCTGTAATGGCCATAGCGGCCCAAGTTCCTTTTAAGCGTTCTAGTTGTTCATCATTGGCTACTGCTGCAATAGCCGAATTTCCAAGCCCTTGTCGAGGCATACTGAGCAACAGGCCTGTATCTCCATAGCACATCTCGATGATACTGAGGGCTGTCGACATATTGACACCGTTTTTATTACCAGTGTCTGTGTCACCACGTTTATTGACGGCAGCACCTGCATTCATGCCATCTCCGCCATCATTCATACCGTCGACGAGGGAAGATAACATGTCTAACTCTTTAGGATAGGCATGTTCGGCTTTGTCATATTTACGTGAAATAGGACGTAGAACATTTAATGCGACTTCATGGGCTTGGTCGATCAGCAATTTAAATTTTTTCGGATTTTGTAAGTTCATGGACATTTCCTTGTTTTTATTTTGCTGAATTAAGCATGCAAGCCAGATTGAAGAATCGCTGTGGCACGTAAGTCTCGATACCAACGTTCTACGGGATGTTCTTTGGTAAAGCCGTGACCACCTAATATTTGCACGCCATCGGTCCCAATTTTCATCGATTTTTCAGCACATAGCACGCGAGCTAAATAGGCTTCACGATGAAAAGGCTTGCCGGCTTCGGCTAGGCTTGCTGCATTGAGGATGAGCATATGCATGGCATCAATTTCGATTGCCATATCTGCAATCATAAATGCCACACTTTGACGGTGCGAAATTGGCTCCCCAAAAGCTGTACGCTCGTTTGCATATTCAATGCAATATTTTTTGACTGCAGTTGCGGTACCAACAGCCATGGCACACCACATTAAATTGCCAAGATCGATAAATGAGGTGTAATTGAAATCTTGATCGCCTAAGCGTTGGGCAGGGGTCTGATCAAATTTTAAAGTTACCGTTTCAGTGGCTTTCAAACCCATAGCAGGTGTTTTTTTTGCGCTAATGCTCTGGTCGCGTTGCACAATAAAAACTTCAGGCTGTCCATTGAGCATGGCACTCACTAACAGCACATCTGCCTGTTCGCCTAGAAGGACTAAGGTTTTCTCCCCACTGATTTTATACTGCTGGCCATCAGCAATCGCGTGAGTTTTAAGTTGATAGGGATTAAATGCCGCTGTTGCCTCTTGAACCGCAAAGCTTGCACGTAGGGCTGAATCATCTGCAAATGCCGCTAAATAGGTTGCTTGAACAGATTCGGAACCCCATTGGGTAATGGCGTTGATACAGCTAAATGTCGACAGTAAACCTGCTGTTAAACTAAAGTCACCTTCAGCCAATTGTTCAGCAATTAAGATATTGCTAATGATATTTTTTTCTGCCGCGACGCCACCCAAATCTTCAGGTAAGGCATAATAATTTAGACCTAGATCTTGGATATGTTGCCATAACGCTTCAGGAAATCTTTCCTCTTGATCGGCTTGATGAGCAAGTGGATACAAGACTTCTGTGGCAAACTGCTGCATCGCATCAGCAGTCATTTGCTGTTCTTCAGTCAGGTTTAAATCAAATAATGATTTTTGTTGATTAGGCAAACGTTGCTTATGCACATCTTTGTTGGTCTGAAATACTTTTTGCGTTTGGCTCAAGGTTTTAAAACCAGCTTTTGAGCTCTGATACAAAGATTTTTCAACAAATTTGCGCAGTTTAAACTGATCGAGTACATCACTTCCGGCAATTTTAGTTAAAAGTGAGAGTCCAAATCCTTGTGCCTTGTTTACCATATTGGTCATTGTTGTTTTCCATTTGCGTTGTTCTTATTTAATGCTGACATGCCAAAGATAGAAAAACCATGTCATAAATGACATGCATGATTGTCAAAGATAAACGGCGAGATTAGGTGGGATTCGATAGCTAAATGATTAATTAAGAATAGAAAAGTAAAAAGGCTTAAAAGGATTTTTATTTTAAAATTGACTTGGCTGACATTTGAGTCAGCCAAGTCTTGAAGTGTGCATTGAATGATTATTGATATTTTTGAATCATACGACGAACATTGGTTTTCGCTTCAATGACGGTCATAAAGGTATATGCACCGATAAATTTACGGCTGATAAACATAAACTCTTTAGGTGGAACTGAGAAGTAGCGAGATGCCATCGATTTTGAAGCTTGTTGCATCACACGGCTATGTAATTGGCTTTTTTTCCAATCATAGCGTTGTTGTTCGTCCATAACACCAGCAGGGATGTCCGGGTTATTTGCAGTGCTACTAAATGCCTCTGTCGCTAACAAAAAGACTTTAGCCATATCAGGTTTAATACTTTGTGGAATACCATCAAAGAACTCATAACCTGTCATCGCTTTGACCATTTGCTCAGAGCTATGGTGATAACCCGCGGTAATCAAATTACGTGCAACGCCTAATAGATGCTCATCGAACTGACGGATCGCACCAAAGTCGAGGAGAACAATTTTATCTGGCACATCCGCACCATTGCCCAAACGCACCAAATAGTTTCCGAAGTTAGGGTCGGTTTGCATTTCACCCCATTCAAAAATTTCGCGTACGGCAATTTCAAGTGATGCTTCACCTAAGGCGTTACGGCGCTCTTGAGGAAGTGACAGCATTACTGGGCTGTTAATCGGCACACCACGTTCAAAAGTCATACACAGCACTTGAGGTGTTGAATATCCTTCAATGATTTGCGGGACGATATATCGTGGATCTTCTTTTAAGCGTGCAGCAAAACGGCGTGTGGTATCTGCTTCGATTTTATAATTTACTTCACGATGCATCATTTCACGAACTTCATCAAACCACTGATCAAATTCACGCGTTTGGGGCACCATTCGTGTCAGTTTGAGCATGTTTTTGAATAGATTCATATCTGAATCGATAGCATCAGCCACACCCGGATACTGGATTTTTAATACCAGTTCTAAACCATCAGATTTACGTTTTGCACGGTGAACTTGTGCCAAAGATGCTGTACCAAGTGGCTCATGATCAATCACGAGATCATCAAGCTTTGAGCCAAGTTGATTTTGTAATTGGACTTTGATGGCTGGCCATGCCAATGCAACTGTTTGATTGTTCAGGGTGTTGAGGGCTTGGGTGATTTCTTCAGGCAGAAAATGTTCACCATACAATGCCATCATTTGCCCAATTTTTACAATTGAACCTTTTAATTTACCAATTTCTGCGACGAGATATTCAGCCTGATCTTTCATGGCTTTTTTACGCTTTTTCTCTTTTTCTTCTTCACTCGAAAAAATAGAAGTGGCGTTTGATGCTGCCCAACGAGTTCCCGCAAGTAGCGATGCCTTTGCGATAGATAAGCGTCGATCCATAGAAGACGTTTTCAAGTGTTTGAGCTTATCGTTCTGATCTGACATGTAAATTAAATCCTTTAATCAGCAATTCGCAGAAAAATACATTGTAGCTAATTTTAACGTTTCTTAACGTATTAAAATAGTTCAACTTACTGAATATGCAGTAAGCATTTGCAAACTTAAGCAAGATGCCGCGTAGACAGGCACATTGGAAAGAAAACTATAAACGATATTTGATTTTTACCGTATCGTTTTGCATCAATGCGGCTTTATGTTTTTCAATATGTTGATGAATAAGATGTTGGACAGATTCGTCTTGAAATCCGGAAGCATAACCTTTGACAATAATAATGCTCGGTAAGCTAAAAAATAGGGTGCGTGCGTTTTCTAGACTCGCATCAGGGAAAACTTGATGTTCGATCAGTAGTTGCTGAAAAAATGCCTTTTCAGTTTGCACATTTAAAGACTGAGTGTCTTCCCAATAGCTCTGACGCATAGCCATGAGGTTATTGTGCTTATAGCTCATTGGAGCTCCGCATTTAAAATTTAACTGTTTGTATGGGGATAATTTTATAAAATTAAAGCTTGGGATCAAGTACAAATTGCTAAACAATTGAGCTTGAATTGGTTTTTATTCGTAATTTTCATCTATTTGGTTTTATAAAATGCTGAAGAAAGGCCTAAAGTACACATTTCATTTCAGCGAATGTATCAGACCTCATATATACGGTTATGAAATGCTTTCAAGCGGTGAATAATGCCGTATTTTTATTATAAATAGCATTAAAACAAGGTATCATAGGGCGTTTAAAAAATTATGAACTGGAGACGCCTTAAGTGGATCGACCGACTATTAGCCCTGAACATTTACAGGAAGCAGCTGAAAACCTATCAACAATTCGTGATTATATCCGCTTTGGGGTAACAGCTTTACGTCAATATGATGCCCACTTAGGACAAGGTACAGAAGACTATTTTGCTGAAAGCTCAGCATTGGTTTTACAAACGTTATCTCTAGATTGGAATGCAGATGCGGAAATCTTAGATGCGAAATTATTGCCAAGTGAAGTTGCAGAATTTTTAGCATTGTTAGAACGTCGTATTAATGAAAAAGTTCCGACGTCTTATTTACTAAACTTGTCATATTTCTTTGGTAAGCCATTTTATGTCGATGAACGTGTACTGATTCCACGTTCTCCAATTGCAGAGTTAATTGAAAACCGTTTTGCGCCATATTGCTTAGGTGAAAATGGCGAAATGGGTGCTGCGGTTAATAATCTACCTGAAAATGCCAGTCCAAAAACTCCTCAGCGCATTTTAGATATGTGTACGGGTTCAGGTTGTATCGCGATTGCTTTAGCTTATGCATTCCCAGATGCTGAAGTTGATGCAACAGATTTATCTAAAGATGCACTTGAAGTGGCGCAAATTAACTGTGAACACCACAATAAACAATATCAAGTGGCTTTACTTGAGTCTGATTTATTCGCCAAAATTCCAGCAGAAAATCAATATGATTTAATCGTGTCGAATCCACCGTATGTGGATGCTGAAGACATGGCAGATTTACCAGAAGAATTCCACCATGAACCTGAAATGGCGCTTGCTGCGGGTCAAGATGGTTTGGATCTTGTCCGTAAAATGTTGGCACAAGCTGCAGATTACCTGACTGAAGATGGCTTAATTGTGATCGAAGTGGGTAACTCAGAATGGGCAATGCGTCAAAACTTCAATACCGTTGATTTTTATTGGTTACAGTTCCAAAAAGGCGGTACAGGTATCTTTGCATTGACTGCTGCTCAATGCCGCGAATACCGAGATTTATTCATTCAATCTGTTCAAGCATAAGGAGTCGTTTGACATGGCAGGTAATAGTATAGGGCAACTCTTCCGTGTAACGACTTGTGGTGAATCTCATGGCGTTGGTCTGATGGCCATTGTAGATGGGGTTCCACCGGGTATTGAACTGACTGAAGCCGATTTGCAAAAGGATTTGGATCGTCGTAAGCCGGGCACATCTAAGTTTGCGACTCAGCGTAAAGAACCCGATGAAGTTGAAATTATTTCAGGCGTATTTGAAGGCAAAACAACCGGTACATCGATTGGTCTATTGATCCGTAACACAGATCAAAAATCAAAAGATTATGGCAACATTGCGCAAACCTTCCGTCCGGGTCATGCAGACTATACGTATACACATAAGTATGGTTTCCGTGATTATCGTGGTGGTGGCCGTTCGAGTGCTCGTGAAACTGCGATGCGTGTTGCTGCAGGTGCGATTGCTAAAAAATACTTGTTTGAGAAATTCGGCATCGAAATTCGTGGTCATGTAACGCAAATTGGTACCGAAAAAGCACAGAAATTGGACTGGAATGAAGTTCCGAATAACCCATTTTTCTGTGGTGATGCAGATGCCGTCCCACGTTTTGAAGCTCTCGTAACGTCACTTCGTGAACAAGGAACGAGCTGTGGCGCTAAACTGGAAATTATTGCGACACAAGTGCCAGTTGGCTGGGGCGAGCCTGTATTTGATCGTTTAGATGCAGATATTGCACATGCTATGATGTCCATCAACGCTGTAAAAGGTGTTGAAATTGGTGATGGCTTTGGTGTTGCCGAGCAGTTTGGTCATGAAACCCGTGATGAGTTAACTACGGATGGTTTCTTGGCAAACCATGCTGGCGGCATTTTGGGTGGTATTTCGAGTGGTCAGGACATTCGTGTTGCGATCGCCTTGAAACCAACAGCTTCCATTACTACGCCGGGTAAAACCATTACGATTAATCGTGAAGATACAGATGTGTTGACCAAAGGTCGCCATGATCCTTGTGTCGGTGTTCGTGCGACACCAATTGCAGAGGCGATGTTGGCAATTGTGCTTATGGATCACTTCATGCGTAACCGCGCACAAAATGCGGATGTAGTCGCACCATTTGCCCCAATTGAACCCAAGTGAGGAAACAAAGCGCTGCTTTGTTCCGAACGCGGTTGGTGAGTAGCGTTAGCGAGTCACAGTAGATAAATAACAAAGCGCTGCTTTGTTCCGAACGCGGTTGGTGAGTAGCGTTAGCGAGTCACAGTAGATAAATAACAAAGCGTTGCTTTGTTCCGAACGCGGTTAGTGAATAGCGTTAGCGAGTCACAGTGGATAAATAACAAAGCGTTGCTTTGTTCCGAACGCGGTTAGTGAATAGCTTTAGCAAGTCACAGTGTATAAATAACAAAGCGTTGCTTTGTTCCGAACGCGGTTGGTGAGTAGCGTTAGCGAGTCACAGTGGATAAATAACAAAGCGCTGCTTTGTTCCGAACGCGGTTGGTGAATAGCTTTAGCAAGTCACACTGATGAGCAAATTGCATAAAAAAACCAGACAATTGTCTGGTTTTTTTATTTCGGTAAACTAGGCCTATGAAAATAAATAGCAAAAAAATATGAATATACGAAATGCTTTACTTGGTGATATTCAGCAGCTTGAAAGCTTAATGAATACAGCCTATCGGGAAAATCATCCCAAGAGTTGGACGACAGAACATCATATTGTTCGAGGAAATCGAATAAATGTGTCTCAACTCAGTCAACTCTTACAAAAAAGGGATTTTCATTTATATGTGATTGAGTCGGTACATGCGCAGATCATGGGGTGTATTGGTATTCAAATGCAGGGGAAGAGCTGTGAAATTGGTCATTTTGCAATTCATCCAAATGAGCAAGCTCAGGGCTTAGGAAAAAAATTATTGCAATTTGCAGAACAGCAAGCGATGTTGATTGAACCCAATGTTGAAGAATTTGTGATGTATGTGATTGATCGGCGTTTAGAATTAATAAAATATTATCAACGACGTGGCTATAAGCTTACAGATGAAAATCAAGCCTATCCTCTTCATCTAGAGGTAGGTCAACCGATTTGTGAACTGACAATTAAACAATTAATTAAACGAATAAAATAAAGACCATGTGATGCATTTGATCAATTTATAAAGCGAGATGAATAAAAAATCCCCAAAAAACATACACTAACTTTTGGGATTTTTATTTTAGACTATTTGGGCTTAAGAATAAGCACGCAAAAATAGTCGGTAGGCATCTGAAGATTTTTGGTTTTTTAACATATAGTGTGCGATTTCACCTTGGTTGGTATTCATAATCACAGCAATATTTTTTGCGTCCCGAAATTGTTTAAGCACAGTATCTGGAATCATCACGGTATTAGAAGAATCAATCACATTTGAATTTTCTAAGCGACGATAATTTGTTTGACCTATTGCAGAATAAGACAATACTTTGCCGTCGATCACAAAAGATATTTCATTCATATCAAGCTGCTGTTGATCATACGAATGCAGTGAAAGTGCATATTCACCTTTGTTTTTTTGCCAATCAATTGCAAGTTCAGGACATTTTTGCCCAGCTTCACATAGTAACTGATCTCGAGTAATGGTTCGTTGGATTACGTTACTGTTTTCAACGGTATTTACACCATTTAGCTTCAATGTTCTTGTTTCAGGTTTATTTTTAGGTACGGTAATACAACCCGTGAGTAGTAGGAGTGCAAATCCTAGAACTAAATAATTTTTCATGTGTATTTCCATGTTAGCGTTATTTTTATGAGCAATATTTATTTTGGCGCATATTCACACAGAAAAACAAAAAAGTAAAATACATCACACTTTTCTAGTTTTGTTCGAGTGATGCATTAATATAAGTAGCGGATATTCAAATAAATAATATTTTCAGTGATGTTAAGCGGACTTTATTGAAGATTGGATAATTTAAGCAAGATTTGTGATTTTGCGTTATCAATCTGATCGGGATTGGTTTGTCGAGACAATTGGTTACGTGGTTTTTCGCCTAAAAAATATTTGATGCGTTCAGCATTTGCACCTGATGGATGGGGAAGTCCCGCTAGAATCTGCTGATCATTTAAATAGCCTAAGCTGCTTACATAATTTAAAACCTCATCTACACCTTTGCCTAGCGGGATGTAAATTGCGTTCGGAAGCTGTTGAACCATAGGAATAAAATAATCATCAATATGTTGTTTTAATAATTCATTTTTTAGCATTGCGGGCGTTGAACCTGCATAATTTTTTCCATTGACCAAAATGCATTGCTGTAAAACCGAGCACATTTGCACTATATCTTGATGATTGCTAAATAGCTCAGCAGTGGTCTGTATGCCTAATTGATTGTGTAATCCAATATGATCTAGCAGTTGAGTTAAATTTTTACGAATAGGGCCACTAAAAGCACCACTATTCTTGGCAAGTTTAAGAATGTTTTCCTCAGATAATTGCTGTTCTAAGCCGTCTTTCGCTGCAATTAATGCATTACGCCATTGTTGCTGGCCTGGGCAGATGCCGACGATGACCAC
This sequence comes from Acinetobacter sp. YH12096, assembly GCF_013419215.1. Classification (NCBI taxonomy): domain Bacteria; kingdom Pseudomonadati; phylum Pseudomonadota; class Gammaproteobacteria; order Moraxellales; family Moraxellaceae; genus Acinetobacter; species Acinetobacter sp. YH12096. The sequence continues at coordinate 11,815 of NZ_VPAM01000023.1, forward strand.
TTTTGCATCATGATTTATGGCCTCGAATGGTGCATAAAAACTTTGAACAGGCCCCAGAGTCTTAAGAAGGAGTAAATCACTTTGGGTTAATTCTTCAATAGAATGTGTTTTGATCACAGATGCAAAGCGAGAGAAAAGCGTAGAATCCGACATAAAACTTCAATCTTTCTAGGTATAAATTTCATTCAGTATTTTAAACCTTTATTTTAAAGATGAAGTATTTAGGTGTAGAAAAAAATGATTTTAAATTTATAGACTAACAACTTAAATCGATATAAAAATAATATTTAACAATATTGACCCAAATAGGACTTGAGATTTGGTACAAATATTGCTCATATCTAACTAAGGCAATACCAAGATGAATGCCGAATAAAAATGAATGGATGATTGCAGGAGAGAAGCACAGATCGTGCTCGCCGAAGGAGCAAGTTCCCCCAGGAAACTCTCAGGCAAAAGGACTGTAATCATATAAAAAATCTGGAGAGAAGTGGGCTAGACCTACTCACCGAAGGGGAATGTTCACATTGCTTCGCAAGGAACCAAAGCTCTCAGGTACCAATGACAGATGGGGCAAACATAGGAAATATAATTTCCAAGGAGCCTATATGTGTCATATTGTTGTGATTGGTGCAGGTATTACTGGGGTAACGACAGCTTACGAACTCGGATTACTCGGTTATCGTGTCACCGTGGTCGATAAACATCTTTATCCTGCAATGGAAACTTCTTTTGCCAATGGTGGTCAATTATCAGCATGTAATGCTGAAGTCTGGAACCAAAAAGCAACGGTGGTGAAAGGCATCAAATGGATGTCACAAAAAACCGCGCCATTATTATTAAATCCAAGTTTTAATCTACACAAATATTCATGGCTCTTTGAGTTTATGGGACATATTAAAGATTATCGTGAAAATACTCACGAGACTGTACGTCTCGCATTGATGGCACGTAAGCGTTTATTTGAAATAGCTGAGCATGAAAACTTACAGTTTGATTTAGAAAAACGCGGCATTTTACATTTCTTTCATAATCAACATGATTATGAGGTAGCGACTCAAGTTAATAATATGCTCTGTGAGGGTGGCTTAGAGCGTCATCCTGTGACATTAGCTGAAATCCGTGATATTGAGCCTAGTCTGAGAGGTGAATACTATGGTGGTTTTTATTGTCCGGGGGATGCCACTGGAGATATCCACAAATTTACAACGCAGCTTGCTAAAGCAACAGAACGCTTTGATGTGAAATATATGTGCGGCTTTGAGGTGACTGACTTTGAACATCATGCACAAGGTGTCAATGTACAGTTAAAAGCCAGTGATGAAAATATGGAACACCCTGATGCTGATACTATACTTGAAGCAGATGCTGTGGTGGTCTGTGGTGGTGTAGGTAGCTATGAACTTGCGCATAAACTCGGTGATCGCGTAAATGTCTATCCAGTCAAAGGATATTCAATCACCATTAATTTAAATGATGAACTAAGTCAGGTTAATGCGCCTTGGGTAAGTCTATTAGATGAAAGTGCTAAAATTGTCACTTCACGCTTAGGTGCAAATCGACTCCGTGTTGCAGGCACGGCAGAGTTTAATGGCTATAACCGAGACATTCGTGCAGATCGCATTCAGCCCTTAATAGATTGGTCAAATCGTAACTTTAATCTCTCTACAGAACATGTGGTGCCATGGGCGGGTTTACGACCAATGATGCCCAATATGATGCCTGTAGTACATGCAGGTAAGCGAGATCATATTTTCTATAATACAGGGCATGGTCACCTTGGATGGACCTTGTCTGCGGCAACAGCTGCAATGATTAGCCAGCAAGTGCAGCAAACACATCCGATTTAACTGACATATTTTAGACATCAAAAAAGCCTCAATGTTGAGGCTTTTTTGTATTTTTCTAAGTCATTCGAATTTGATCTTAATCATATAAACGATAAATCCCTGCAAAACGTTCACAGCCTTTTTGTTCAGTTTTTACTGAGAGTAAGGCTTTACTGTAATTGAACTGATATTTGCAGTCGTGTTCATTATCGGTGATTTGATTTTTTTGTTCGGGTGTTGTGTAAGCTAAAAATGGGATGGTTTGTGTTTCGACTCGATTGTTAGGATTACGATAGGCAATGCCTTCAATTTTGATGCTGTCTTTGCCCAGTTGATGTACCTTTAAATGTACAGGTGATGTCGCAAAATGACCATTTTCAAATTTCAGATAATGCTGCGTTAAACTTTGGTTCATCGAGGTATAAATATTCAAATCTTCATGGCGAAGCTCAAATTGTTGTTTAAAACACTCCAAGTTTTTGCATTGCTGAACTCGGCTATACCATAATTTTTGCGTATCTATCAGTAAGCGTATTGGGGCATCGGTAATCAACTGCGCTGTTAAAAAAAGCCCATCTAGCTTTTCACGTTGTTCTTCAAAACCGTTAGAACAGTAATTTTTTTTTGCCTGAGTATTGGCCTGATCACAGTCTATCTTTTCTGCATGCGTAAACATCGCTAGGCTAGAACCTATTAGCAGAACCAGTCCGAATTTTTTGATGATATTTATTTCAGTTTTCAACAGCATGATCGCTTATACTTTCACTATGTTGCGCTTGCCCACACTATAGCGAAATAGAAAGCGTGAATACAAGATTTCAATCATTATTTTCTCAAGGAACTCAAGCATGATAGCTCAAATTCGTATCGGTCAGGGCATGGATGTGCATGCATTTGAAGAAGGTGACTTTGTAACGCTTGCTGGTGTTCAAATTCCACATACACATGGACTCAAAGCACATTCAGATGGTGATGTGGTATTGCATGCGCTTTGTGATGCATTATTAGGAGCTTTGGCACTTGGAGATATTGGTCAGCATTTTCCAGATACAGATCCAAAATTTAAAGGTGCCGATAGTCGAGTACTTTTAAAACACGTCTACCAACTGATTTTAGATCGTGGATATGTACTTAATAATGCTGATATTACCGTGGCTTGTGAGCGCCCTAAACTAGCAAAACATAATTTAGAAATGCGTCAAAGTATCGCAGATGTTATGGATGTTGAAGTTACACAAATTAGCATCAAAGCGACCACCACCGAAAAATTAGGGTTTACTGGTCGCCAAGAAGGTATTCTTTCTACTGCAACAGTACTGATTTCTCACGCAAAATGATCTGGATGGATCAGTGCATGTTGTAAATCTTGAGTTGCTTTACGGCCTTGAAGTTGTAAGGCAACCGCATGGATTAAACCTGTCCATGTTTCATTGGGTTCCCAAATTTGATGCATCAAATCTTGAGCCTTTGGCATATCAACATCCATATAGTATTGACGATATAAATACATCAAACAGCTGACACGGAAGTTTTTCGCACAGTGTAGCCAAACCGTTTGACCTTGAACCAAATGGTCAATCATATCGAGTACTAAAAGGCATTGATCATCTGAAGGGGTATCCCAAGAGATCGGAACTTGGATATAGTTCAGGCCTAGATCTAGGCAAATGCGGTCTTCATGCTCGATATGATTGGATGCATCGGTCAGTGCTAAATTGATAACCGTTGAAACACCATATTCTTTGATCGTTTGAAGCTCAGAAGGAGATGGTTGACCGGACGTTAATAAGTGTTCATGTATATATTGGAAGTTTTCAATGTGACTTAACGCATTTTCGATTTCATTCATCTGACAAATAATCCTTCAAAGTAAAACGCCATCTCGAAGATGGCGTTTTTCATTCACTTAGCGTGTCGGTAACACGTCTTTAAGTGCTTCATGCATCTCTAACAAGACTTTTTCAGTCGTATCCCAATCGATACAGCCATCAGTCACTGATTTACCATATTCGAGGTCACAGAGGTTGGCAGGAATATCCTGACGACCACCTTTTAAGTGACTTTCTACCATAATACCCACGATTGACTTGTTTCCGTCAAGGATTTGTTCAGTAATATTTTTGAGAACAAGGGGTTGTAGGTACGGGTCTTTGTTTGAGTTTGCATGACTGGTATCAATCATGATTTTGCCACTAACTTTTGCTTTGGCTAATGCCGCCTCTGCATCTGCAACAGAACCTGCGTCGTAGTTTGGTTTACCGTTACCGCCACGAAGTACAACGTGTGCATAAGGGTTACCACTTGTACGAATAACAGAAACTTGACCTTGGTCGCTTAAGCCCAAGAAGCTATGACCATGTTTAACAGATTGCATGGCATTGGTCGCAACGGTTAAACCGCCATCTGTACCATTTTTAAAGCCCACAGGTGAAGAAAGGCCAGAAGACATTTCACGATGTGTTTGGCTTTCAGTGGTACGCGCACCAATCGCTGACCAAGAGATAAGATCTTGGTAGTACTGTGGTGAGTTTGGATCGAGTGCTTCAGTTGCACAAGGCAAACCTTTTTCATTCAATTCAAGTAAAAGTTTACGACCAATACGTAAGCCTTTTTCGATGTTGAAAGAATCGTTCATGTCAGGGTCATTAATTAAACCTTTCCAACCCACAGTGGTACGTGGTTTTTCAAAATACACTCGCATCACGACATAGATCGTATCTTGGATTTTGTCGCTTAAAACTTTTAAACGGTCAGCATAATCATGTGCAGCGACTGTGTCGTGAATTGAACATGGACCAATGACAACAAAAAGACGTTTGTCATTTCCATCTAAAATATTACGTACAGTTTCACGGCCCTTAAGGACTGTTTGATAGGCAGTTTCAGTCAGAGGTAGCTCTTTTTTTAGTTCTGCAGGAGTAACAAGAGGCTGAATGCTTTTTACATTCACGTCATCAATGTCGTTTTGGGTAATAGAATTTGACTGTAAAGTATTCATTGCCGTCACTGGTTTGATTATACAAAAGGTTGTTTCGTGAGCCGAATATAACATGAATATAGCATTCAAATGTTATAAAAAAGATCAATAAGTCTCTGAAAAAAAAGTGATGAATCGGGCAGTTAATTTAAACCTGCTGACTATTCACTGTCGGTGCGATCAACATTGCAGTTGTTGGTTTTTCGACAGGTTTTGATTTTACTGGATTAATGATGAAATTCATGCCTAAAACAAACAAGGTAATGCCTAAGACTTTACGAATGACTTTTTCAGGTAAACGTGAGCTGATTAAAGTTCCGACCACAATTGCAGGAATAGAACCCACCAATAACCAACCCAATAAATGAAAATCGACATTACCTGAGCTCATATGACCCAAGCCTGCAACCAGTGTAAGAAGCACGGCATGTACGACGTCAGAGCCGATAATACGAATCATCGGTAAGTTCGGGAACATAAGCACCAAAGCCATAATACCGAAGGCACCTGCACCAACAGACGATAGAGTAACGAATACGCCTAAAATAATCCCCATGATGATGATATATGCACGCTTATTTTTAGCTTGGAAATTGATACGCTCCAGATCAGCACTCATATCATCCAACTGATCAGTTTTTCGAAATTTATTAAAGAATTTTTCGATATGACCACGGAAAATAATTGAGATCCCAGTAATCGTCAGCATAAAACCTAAAAACATGGTTAAGACGGTTTTGTAATGTGTCGATTGGCTCAGAAAGTTTTCAAGTACCCAATGGGTCGCAAAAGACGCAGGGATACTGCCGACTGCAAGCCAAATAACAATGGTCCATACAATATTCATTTTACGTGCATGAACTAAAGAACCACAAAATTTTGAAATTGCGGCATATAGTAGGTCTGTGCCAATCGCAATATGGGGTTCAATTTTATACAGGCTGATCAGGATCGGGGTCATCAATGAACCACCGCCAACGCCGGTAATACCTACGCAGAAACCTACAATTACACCTGCCAGAATGAACTCTAAAGGACCGACCATCGCTGAATGCCAAATATCAAAAAACGTGCATATCTTATGACTAATTGATATAAGTCGTTGTCTCGATTAGTGATTTGCTTGTGAAAAAAATAGATAAAGAGTGGTTTTAATTTGGAAAATAATGGATTTTAAATAAGCTAAGTTATTGATTTCGGCTTTCTCACGTGGGGGATAGTTCAAATGGAGATTATGCTGCAGTGAAATCATGTATTAAGAATATAAAGGAGTGACGATCTGAAAATAGATATCCAATGTCTAAAACGCACCGTAGATTTTATATTCCTAATCTTCAATTTGTTATTTATCGATATAGGCGACTGTGAACTTAAAGTCCATTCCTGCAAAATCTAATACTCCTTAAAAAGATAAGGTTTCGCCATTATTCCAATATGAGTAGAAGGACACTGACCAGACATTTTAAACATGCAACAGGGCTGCCTATTGTCACTTGGTTAAACAATGAAAGACTGCGATATGCGGCTGAATTGCTTGAAGTGACAGATTATTCGATTGATAAAATTGCGGAAAGCGCAGGTTTTAATACCGCAGTGCTATTTCGTAAATTGTTTAAGAATAAATACGGCACAAATCCGAACCATTGGCGGAAAAATTTTAATCAGCAGCTAAATAGCAGTGATGAATATTCCTAAAATGTTGAATTAAAAACGTGCAGCTTTTTTTTGGAAATCTATTAACTTTGTGAAGGACTCGTATAGAATCTATAGCTAAAGAACATTGAGTTAAAAGGACAGACTTTTGCAAAATCGGAAACTGAAAATTGGCATCGTGGTTGGGGAAGTATCCGGGGATACATTAGGCGCCAAGCTTATCCGCAGTTTTCGAGAGCAAGGGATTGATGCGGAATTTGAAGGCATCGGCGGTCCGCAAATGATTGCAGAAGGTTTTAATAGCTATTATCCGATGGATATTTTATCGGTAATGGGGATTGTTGAGGTCTTAAAAGATATTAAAAAACTCTTTGCTGTACGCGATGGTCTGGTTGAAAAATGGACTGAAAACCCTGTCGATGTTTTTGTAGGGATAGATGCACCGGATTTTAATTTGCGTTTATCTAAGAGCTTAAAGCAAAAACAGCTACCAATTAAAACAGTGCAATATGTCAGCCCTTCTGTGTGGGCATGGCGACAAGGCCGTGTACATGGCATCAAGGCGAGTATCGATTTAGTCCTTTGCTTATTTCCTTTCGAAAAAGCGTTTTTCCAAAAATGGCAAGTTCCGGCTGCATTTGTCGGACATCCATTGGCAAGTCAGTTGCCTTTAGATAATCCACTCGTTGCGGCTAAACACGAGTTAGGCTTAGATGAGCATCAAAAACACATTGCAGTACTTCCGGGCAGCCGTCGCGGTGAAATTGAGCGCTTAGGGCCTTTGGTACTGTCCGCCGCACAGATTTTGACGGAGCAGCATCCAGACTATGTGTTCCTGATTCCTGCAATCAATGATGCACGTAAACAGCAAATCGAATTGTTGCTCAAGCAGTACCCTGAAGCATTACAAGCCAAAGTTCGCTTGATGGAAAACAACGATACCGAATCTAAAATTGGCCGTCAGGTGATGAACGCATCGAATATTGTCGCTTTGGCTTCGGGTACAGCGACTTTAGAAGCGATGCTTTTACACCGTCCAATGGTGACCTTTTATAAGTTAAATTGGCTGACTTACCATGTGGTGAAATTGCTGATCAAAATTCCGTATTATTCATTGCCAAATATTATTGCGGGCAAAAAGGTGATTCAGGAACTCATCCAACATGATGCAACGCCTGAAAAATTAGCAGCAGAAATTGAAAGCTTGATGGATGTTGAAAAATCGCAAATTCAAGTGATGCAGCACATCACCATGCATAAACAACTGCTTTCAGGCAACAGTGAAAACCCTGTGGAAGCGATTTTAAAGCTTTTAAATTAAATAACTGATGTTACGCAGTAACATCAGGAGCGTAATTTAATTTAAATAAAAGTATGATACACGGTAACGTCATCCGCAACTGTTCGACGCAGGACTACTTCTAATCAAAAAAGTTTTTGCGATACTTTGAGTAATTTGACGCTAGTGAACGAGTTTTGTTGGTGAGGTGCATTGCACCGTAAGATGGTTTCCTTGCGAAGCTTCGCTTCTCATTTTGCCGAATGAGAAACAACGTTTCGTAAGAGTACCTCCAGCCGAAGGCTAATCCCTTTATTCAATCCCTAGATGTAAGACTCCGTCGAATAAAATTAAAAATCATTTTAAAAATGCAAAATTACTTTTATGTGCGTAACGTCAGTTAAATAAACCTCTAAGGTGACTCAGTTTTTGCGAGCTGATGCTGCTGTCGATACTGGCTCGGTGTGAAATCGTAAAACTTTTTAAAAGTTTGGCTAAATGCCGTTTCAGATGAGTAACCTATACGATGGGCAATTTGCTGAATAGTGAGTTGCCCCATTTGTAAGTGCTGTGTTGCCAGTCGCAAACGATGTTGCTGCAAATAGGCGAGTGGTGATTCACCGAGCATTTGAGTAAATAAACTGGCAAATTTAGAACGCGACATACAACATTGTTCTGCCAAACTTTCGACGGTCCAAGCATGCTGCGGTTGTTCATGAATCGCGGCCAAAGCGTTGGATAATTCAGGATGACTCAAGGCATGCAACCAACTGCTTGAATCTGACAAGGCTGCAATATAATCACGCACACATTCGATAAATAAAATACTCACCAAATGATCCAAAATTTTGTCACGGCCTGGACGGATCTGATGCGCTTCAACGGCCAGAAAATGTAAGCCAATTTGCAACCATTCCGGTGCGGTACTGCTCATGATATGTGATGTATGTAACAGCGTGGGGAGGGCATTCACTAAAGGCTTTGCCATAATGCTGTCGACATGTCCACGGATCGCTAGTACAAATAATTCTTCTGCTTCATGAGATTCGGCAGAATTTAATTCAATGGTTTTATTTCGTTGCTCTTGAAACAGTGGCGTGATGTTTATTGATTCGACCAAGACATCAGACTGTATAGATTTGCAGTGGTGGTTTTGCCCTGAGGGAATAAGGCAAAGATCGCCAGCTTCAAGCAAAACCTGCTCTTGATCTATATGCAAAACACACTGACCTTGAATCACCACATACGCAACCATGGCATTGTGATCTTGAAAATGAAAAGCCCAAGGATGCTTTGATCTCAAATAAATATATTCAGATCGGTGGAGATGAATATCATCAAAAATTTTACTTAAAGCATCCATATTTCAAATATTTACTCATATCAATTTTGTATTTATAGATGGTCACTATGTGCTTAAAGGTCAACATTTATCCTTAAATGCCAAAGACGATCACATAGTTTTTTTGGACGCTTAAAACTGTTCTGGCTGCCCATATTTTACGAATATAAACACAGAAGAAGTAATTAGGGAAGTCTAGCGCATGAATGCACCAGTAAAATTAAATGAACAGCAGCTCGCTCAGTTAGAAAGCAAAATCGGTAGTGTTTTAGATAAAAAACGTTATGGTTGGCTATTGAGTCCAGGTTTACCAGTCATTGGTATGGGGATCTTGGCGGGTTATCATTTTGGTCCAAAACCGACAAAAAAACTATTTGCCATGGGCGGGCCGCTTCTACTGCATGTCATTATTCCTGCACTAGATGCACTGATCGGTGATGATGCCAATAACCCGACAGATGATGACATCAAAGTTTTAGTGAATGATCCCTATTATGATCGGATCGTCAAATTATTTATTCCACTGCAAATGGCAGCGAATGCTTTTGCTGGCTATGTGGTTACCCGTAAAGATGTTTCATTATTAGATCAAGTTCTACTTGGGATTTCGATGGGTGCCATCAATGGTGTTGGTGTAAATACAGCACATGAACTTTGCCATCGACCACATAAAAAAGACCATTATTGGGCACATGCGACTCTCGCGCCTTTGGGTTATAGCCATTTCCGCATTGAACATCCTTATGGGCACCATAAACGTGCGGCAACGCCTGAAGATCCTGCATCTTCAAAAATGGGCGAAACTTTTTATGAGTTTTGGTCACGCACTGTATTTGGTGGAATTAAATCGGCGGTGCAGATTGAGAAACAACGTTTAAAACGTAAAGGTTTAAGTTTCTTTTCGAAGGAAAATGAACTGTTTCATGGTTGGGCGATGAGTGCAGGTTTTCATGCCTCGATGCTGAAAATGTTTGGTAAAGGCGTGACACCGTATTTAGTTACACAGGCCTTTTATGGAATCAGCCTTTTTGAAATTATTAATTATATTGAACATTATGGCCTGAAGCGTGAGCAAAAACCGGATGGAAGTTATGCGCGAACCATGCCTGAACATAGTTGGAATAACAATAATATTGTGACCAATCTATTTTTGTATCAATTACAGCGACATTCAGACCATCATGCATATCCGACTCGTCCATTTCAGGCTTTAAGACATTTTGACGAAGCGCCAGAGTTGCCTAGCGGCTATGCCACTATGCTAATTCCTGCTTTAGTACCCTCTATTTGGTTTAAGATGATGGATAAACGTGTCTATGATCACTATCAAGGTGATTTAACTAAAGCCAATATTCATCCTAAACGTCGTGCAAGTATTTTTAAAAAGTTTGCAATTTCAGTCGTTTAAATCGAATACCTGATGAGAAGAATCCCAAGCTTGTTTGCTTGGGATTTTTTTATTGTGTGTATTATTAACCGATGCTACGCAGTAACATCAGAAGCGCACGTTGATTCAAATAAAAGAACGATACACGGCAACATCATCCGCAATTGTTTGAGACAAGACTTATTGTAATCAAAAATGTTTCTGCGATACTTTGAATAATTTGCCGCTAGTGAACTATTTTTACGGTGAGGAGCAATGCTCCGCAAGATGGTTTCCTTATGAAGCACGCTTCTCATTTTGCCGAATAAGAAACAACGCTTCGTAAGAGTATCTCCAGCCGAAGGCTAAGATCTTTATTCAATCCTTAGATGTATGACTCCGTCGAATAGACTTAAAAATCATCTTTAAAATGTAAAAGTAATTCTACGTGCGTAACATCATTTAAAATCCCAAATTTTCTGTTTAAAACTTAGTCATTTCTTAAGACCACCAATAGCGCAAAATGTGGAAAAAAATCGGTGCTGAAAAGCAGATGGAATCAATTCGGTCGAGCATGCCACCATGGCCTTGGATGAGCTGTCCCCAATCTTTTACACCACGATCGCGTTTAATGGCTGACATGACAAGTCCACCAAAGAAACCAAATATACAAACAATAAAACCAATACATGCAGCCTGTAGATAGCTAAAGGGTGTAAGCCATGACATAGCAACGCCTAATGCAGTGGCTAAAGCAATGCCTCCGATTAATCCTTCTACGGTCTTAGATGGTGAAAGTATCGGTGCGACTTTGTGTTTTCCAAATAGCTTGCCACAGACATATTGTAAGACATCGGAGGCTTGTACCACCATGATCAGCCAGATCGCTAGCCAAATTTTTTCACCTTCAAATCCGGGAAGTTTAAGATTTAATAGCGCAGGCACATGCGAAATACAGAATACGCTGATCATCAGACCCCATTGAATTTTTGAACTGCGCTCTAAAAATCGCGTGGTATCTTCGGCTTTAAGTGTAGCAATAGGGATAAGAAGAAATACATACAGCGGAATAAAAATAGAATATAGCCCGTACCAGTCGATATACACCAAGTAATACTGGTAAGGAATGACAAAATAAAAAGCGATCAGCAAAGGAAGATAATCACCGCGACGGGTTGGGAGCAAGCTGATAAATTCACGTAAAGCAAAGAGTGAAATCAACGCAAACAGCATCACAAAGGCGATTTTGCCTAATGAAATTGCTACACCAAGTACCAACAGCATGACCCACCATGCATTGATCCGTGCATTTAAATTGTCGATAACTGGTGCAGGTGCATAACCCGCTTTAAATTTTAGTATTGAGCCAATGGTTGAGGCAATAATCAAAATAACTGCAAAAATACCAAACAATACATAGGTCATTTGCGCATTGGTGAATTCCATTATTGATACTCCAATGCTTTTAATTTGAGTAATTCATCCTGAGCGTAGTTTAAAAACTCAGTTTTACTCTGTTCATTATGGGCTTCTAAAGGCTTACCAAATATAACGGTAGATAATAGGGGGAGTGGTATAAGCGCGCCTTTAGGCATGACACGTTTTAAATTTGAGATCCATACCGGTACGATTTCAACATCAGGAAATTGATTTTTGAGATGAAATAAGCCGCTTTTAAACTCTAATAATTCAACGTCATCATTTAAATTTCGAGTACCCTCAGGAAAGAAAATAATTGAGTCACCTTGCGCTAAAACGGTTTTGATCGGTTCTAAGGGATCTTGATTTTGCTCTCGATTTCGTTGAATAGTGACGCCAGTAAACGTATCTTGAATGAGAAAACGTCGAAAGCCATCTTTTAGCCAATAATCTGATGCTGCTACAGGACGGGTCCTCCGTCTGAGATCTGTCGGCAGTGATGACCAAAGCAAAATAAAATCGATATGGCTATTATGATTTGCATAATAAATACGCTGTTTCATAACCGGTTTGCACCCGACCCATAGACTCCGCGCACCCGTGAGCAGCCGCGCACCACGACGAGTGAGAAAGGCAATATAGCGAGCAATTGAACGGCTTAAAAAATTACCTTTCATTGGTGAGTGAGCATTCCCTGAAGTGTCTAATGGATTTGGCATGGTTTCAAATTATTGTGAATTATTTATACAGTAAAAATATGCAGATGAATGCGATGTATTGCAAGCAAAGCACAAAGATCTGCCATTTAAATAAAGCCAGACAACCTAATTCACGCAGCTCCCATGCGCGACCACATTTATTTGCAGGCATTAATTTTAGATTGATTAAACTTAAGTCCAACTCTTTGGTGGTTTGTTCAAGGTTTTGAGTTTGGCTGTATTCAGCGACAGTGGCTAAAAGTGCCGAATCAAATTTGATTCTCAGGCTTAAATAATGTTGTATTCCGAGCAAAACTAGACAAATTAATATATATAGCAAATCGAATAGCATCACATTACCAAACTGGATAATGAGCCAGAGCGTGAGGATCGCTGCTACATAAGCTGAAATGAGCAATCCAGTGGTGGATTGCAACAACTTTGATAGCACCACAAGTTGTAAATTCATGGTGCAAGTCCTTTAAGTTTTAAACGATAAGTATTTAAATGTTTTATTTGCGGTGTTTTAAGCACGACCCAAGGGCGGTTATGGCGAATAATCCTTAAAACATCTTCGACTGAATATTCAGGATGTTGTTTCAATAATAATGCGGCCACTACAGCACTACTTCGTGAATATCCCAAAGCACAGAAGACCAAGATGTTTTGTGCTTCATCACTTTTTTTAGAGTTCAATAATAGTTCTAAAGACTCTACAGCATGATGCAGCTGATTGGCCTGTAAAGGAATCAGGTCTAAACTCAAGTTTTGGGCATATGAGCACTTTGGATAAGTGGGCAATTCTGCGCAACAATCGAGTAAAGCATCATATTGTTGCATGACCTGTTTGGACGGATAGCGACCTAAATAAATATAACTCTGATTGATTTTGATGATTTTAGAATCTTCAGGATGGCGATAAGTCCAGATTCGGCTATTGATCCAAGCAAATACAAAGTAAGGCGCAAACAATATTTTTGCAGCAATGGTCATATCACCATGACTGAGTTTTTGAAAAAAATGGGGTCGATTGAATAAATATGCAAACGAAACTAAAAGCAGACTGCTTGCAGGATAGAGCAGCCAAAGCCACCAACCTTTTGCATGTGCGATTGCGCTACAAAATAAGGCAGCAAACAGATAAAGGATCCCGATTTTAATGTGCTTTAAGCTTAGCCGACTTTGTTTATTTTGAACCCATGGCGCAGAGCCAGCCATCGGGAATAGCCATAAACAAAAGGCACCGACCAATAAACCTGTTGGAATATCTATAAAATGGTGCTGCCAAGTGGTTAGAACTGAGAGACCAATCAAAAAGGACCAACCATCTACCAGATATTTTAGCTTACCTGTGCTATGCCGACGGAAAAAATCCCAAAGTATCACCAGTAGCACAATGTGCAGGGAAGGTGCTTGATTAAACGGTTTATCAAAGCCCATCAAGACATCAAACCACAGCCCGAAAAAACCTGTGAGTTCGGGGCGCTCAAAGCTAAAACGTAGCGGGAAAAGTAAAAAGCAGCTGATTGAAAGGATTTGTGCTGAAAATAGTCGCAGTACATGTTGTTTTAATTCAAACTTATTCCAACAAAGTAATAAAGACAAACCATAGAACAGATCAATCGACCAATAAGGCACAATACTCCATGGCCAAAGTGGAATATATTTTTCCCATTCAAAGACGATAACAGGTACGGAAGCTAAGCCCGCAGCGTATTGATTGGCAAAACCATAACTTAAGAAGAAAAAAGGTGCCAGAAATGTCAAACACAGTAGGCCGTATTTCCAAGTTCCTTTTTCAGTATCCAGTTTATGCATAAGATTGACCGTCCAAGCTTAAATTTTTTGTGCAACGGAAACGGTGAAAATACCAAACTCATCAATAACTTGATCGATTTTTTTGAAACCAGCTTGCTCAACTAATGTATCCATTTCTGCTTGTGAGCGTAAACGCATCACCCATGCATCTCCTTGGCGATGTGAGGTCAGGGCACGGGCGATAAACTCTTGTTGCGGATGCCAAATTTGACCTGTGTAGATGAGATAACCATCTTTCTCAATGGCCTGACTTAAGCCGGTTAAAGACTGTCTAAGCAAATCATTATCACTAAATAATTCGTATAAACCTGAGACCACGGCTAAAGTCGGTTTAGGTTCAACACTGGCTAGTGATGTGGTATCAAAGGCATCCGCTTCTACAAATTTGGCAATCTGGCTTAAACCTCTTTGCTCAATCATTACTTGACCTGCTTGTACATTGATCGAGCTATAGTCTCTAAGCAGGATGGATTCAGGATGCTCAGGCAGTTTTTGTACAGCATCTAAAATATATCGGCCATGGCCTGCAGCAATATCCATAATCCGTACCGCGTGTTGGTCATCATGTAACTTAGAAGCATATTTCGTTAATAGCGCTTCAATATTTTGTTTTCTAAGGCGAATGCCACGCCAACCAATCGCATTTAAATACTGTCGATCGATGATGTTACCAAGAGCATTTTGGCTTTCTGATTGATCTCGATAAACAAAATCTAAGGTGCTGCCAGAGTCATATCCTGTCTCTTCACCAATTTTTAAGCCCTTGGAAAAGAGACTACCAATTTTAAGATTTTGTTTGGTTAAGCTCCAAAATGCATGTTTTAAAGAGTGTTTTGGAAGCGTTGAACTTAAGGTTTCTGCTACAGCACAGCTCGGGCCAATTTTATCTGCATCTAAAAGTTTAGGTGCGGAATAGGGTTGTTTAAAACATTGTTGAATAAAGCGATGGATTTTATCTGTGGCGATTTTGCGATGTTTTTCACCCAAAGTATCATGATAAAAACCATCTAAGACGTGAAATTCCTTCAATGGATGAGGGAGTTTTTGATAAAACGCCAATTGCGGTTTTTGATGCACCACGAAGTCAGATCCTGAACATAAGACTTGAGTAGGAACAAAAATATTTTGTGCATCTTTAACGATTCGATCTGAAGCTGCGTATAGCCCCAGCAGCATCCGGACTGAAATGGCTCGAGCGATTTTTGGGTCTGTGTCATAACTTTGCGCACGTGCAGTATCGTGCGTCAACATTTTGGCTTTGACATAACTATTAATAAAAAAGTTGCCAGCGAATTTGTTGAGGAGTGTTAAGCCAGGTTTTGCAAAAGGCACATAGAGTTTGATGTCAAATGCAGGCGAGGCAAGGCATAAAGCACGAATTTTAGGGGCATAATCATGCACCCAGGTCGCGGCTAAAACAGCACCAACGCTTTGAGCTACAATTGCTATATTTTCTGATCGAATTTGGTAATTTTGTTCTATATGCTGAACAAAATATTGAATGTCTTGAACGCATGCAGAAAAGCTCGGTGCATCTCCTCGTTCACCAGGAGTATTACCGTGACCTCGCGCATCCCAAGCGAAAAAATCAAAATCAGGCAAATTCAATTCATTGACCAAATGCGCCATTCGTCCCGAATGTTCATGGCCACGATGAAATAAGATCACCGCTTTTTTCTTACGGTTGCTTTTTAAACTGCTATTTTCCCAATGTTGATAAAACAAGGATGTTCCATCATGGCTCGTAAAGGTATGCTGAGTATTGTTATACATTGTGTTGTTCTCAAAATAATGAATCGACTGACGATCTAAACTGAAATTTATTGTGGGTTGATAATGCTATTTTTAATGCGGTTATAAATCGTAATAAATAATAAAAAGATGGTAATAATCAAAATACTATTGCAGATAAGAGACAATGTATTTAAGCCAACATTCAATATAGAAGAGGTCACGATGATGACGCAGATGATGCTAAATACAAAAGCGCGGTCACTTTTTCCCATTGGACCATCGTAACGACGTTCTTGCCCCACTAATGGCGCCATCACACCGGTATATTCGGCAAGTATGGCGAGAAAACAGGTTAAAATAAGTAATTCAGCTTGAATAAAAGCAAAACAAATTAAACTAAAATAGAGTGCTGAGTCAGAAATCACATCACATAATTCATTATAAAAAGCACCGAGTTTGGATTGTTGGTTGAACTCACGTGCCAGCATGCCATCTATAGCATTGAAACCCATACGAATAAGCATCCACACGGGGAAAATCAACAGTAAAATGCCAATACCGTTGTGAGAAAAATAGATATAAATAAAAAATGCCACAGCTAGCGAAATGAACATTGCCAGTAGTGTTACTTGATTTGCTGTAATACCAAGATGATGAAGTGATTTAACCAAAGGTCGAAGCAGGTTTTGAAATGCAGGCTTAAGTTGGTAGATCGAAGGCATATTATTGTTATAGCGGTATGATTTGCATGAATTTTATACGCTTGATGCTTAACTTAACAAGAATTTGAATGTTAAAGATTGTCACAGGCCTCAATATTCGCCTGTATAACGCATTAGGTTTTCTTGTGTAGTACTTGCGACTAATTTTCCATCTTGCCACATTTGCCCATGACTAAGCCCACGTGATTGGGAGGTTCGGGTGGTATTAATGTCATAGAAAACCCAATCATCCACCCGAAAGGCATGATGAAAATACATCGAATGATCAAGGCTAGTTGCGAAGAGTTCAGGAGACCGATAATTTAAACCATGTGTTTTGAGCGCCGCAGAATATAAATTATAGTCTGAATAATATGCTGCAATGGCCTGATGTATATGAAGTTGGTCAAATTGTGCATCCAAGGCATCATGGAGTTTTAAATATTCTGCATATTGATTTTGATTTAAGACAGAAGCTTGACCGGAGGGTGGAAAATCTGTCAGCACGTATTCAATTGGTTTAGATAGAAGCTGAAAAGGCTGTAAAAATGTGGATAGATATTCAGGTGAAATAGATGATTGGATTTGCGATTTATAGAATTGCTCCTCTTTGAGCATACTTGGTGGAAACTGTTGGATCAGATCTGGTTCAGGTATTTGATACTCCATACCCGTTTCGTTATTCATATAGGACAACATCACCATATATATTGGTTTGCCATGCTGTATGGCGGTCAATTGTCGTGTAGAAAAACTATGGCTATCACGTAAATTTTCGACTTTAAATAATACGGGCTGATTTGCATGACCCGCAGAAATAAAGTTGGCATGTAAAGAGTGAAGTGGGAGTGTGCAGGTATAGGATGCACTGATTATGCTCTGACCAAGTAATTGTCCGCCAAAAATATGGTCACTAAACAGAGGTTTGCTCTGTGCCAAAAAGTAGCCCTGATCTTTGGGCACTACAGATAATAATTGGATGAGGTCTTGAGTCAGTGTTGTCATATTTTTTAAAATTTTTGCTTTGTTTAAATGTATTCAACTCAAACTTATTACACAAGTCGTGTACTTGAAAAATATAAAAGTGTTCGCCGGTCTTTCTAGAATAGGCTTATAATCGAGTTTTCCTAGTTGTCCGAATGGAATGACGAAAAAGCAATGACACCTGCATGTAAACTCTTAAAATCTAATAAAATCGACTTTACAATTCATGAATATGATCATGACCCAGAAGCAAAAAGTTTTGGTTTAGAAGCTGCGGAAAAACTTGGTTTAACCGCCGAAGAAGTGTTTAAAACCTTGATGGTTACGGACGATAAAAATTACTTTGTTGCCGTATTGCCAGTGGAATATCAGCTGAATTTGAAAAAAGTGGCCACAGCATTTGGCTGTAAAAAACTAAAAATGGCAGACCCAAAAGATGCAGAGCGTTTAACCGGTTATTTGGTTGGTGGTATTAGTCCAGTTGGACAGAAAAAACGCTTAAAAACTGTGATCGATGTTTCTGCACAGAACTTAGCTAAAATCTATGTGAGTGGCGGTAAGCGTGGTTTGGATATTGGTTTAAAACCCGAAGATTTAGCAAAAGTTTTGGGTGCAAACTTTGCTGATGTGATAGATGTCTAAACGGAGTTTATGATTCCCTAAAATCAATTGAATTTTACGGTGTTACTTACAATATTATCCACTATTCCCAAACCACTAAAATAACAAAAGCCGCATTGAGCGGCTTTGTAGTTCGATGACACATCTTAATTAGGGATATTTGAAGGAGAAATCACACATGAATACTCGAACTCTCCGGGTTTAGTCTCTTTAAGTAAGTTTTCCCAAGAACTATTCTTTGTTTTAATCCAACTATAAATATCTTCATAAAATTCAGGATTGAGATTAGCTTTTTGAATATATGATTTATTTAGAAGAAATTTAGTCATCAAACACATTGAATTCAGCTCAATTGGATTTCTATTTTTTTCTAAACTAAAATTATTTTTAGCTTCAACTTCGTATTTTCTCAGCATAGTTGCTTTGAGTAGTGTTGATTTAAATAATTCCATAGTTAAATCGTTAGGAGGTGTTTGATTAGCAAGGGCAAAGAGATTTCCATCAATTCTCAACATAGACGGGAAAAAGTTTGCCTGTATATCTAATTCTTGCTGAGGAGACGGTGAAGATTTACATCCTGTTGTTAAAATACTACTAAAAATGAGAATACTTATAAACTTTAAAATTTTGTTACGCATCTGGGTGAATTCCTTGTTCAGCTAAAACTTTTAACATTTTAGGATTGTAATCTTGGTTAAAAAGCATTTTGTACATATTGCGGTTGATCTTTTCACCACCTCTGAGCATCTGTAGTTTGGCAGCACCAGCTAATACTTCCCCTATATTAAGATCATCTAATGTGCCTTTTAAACCAACTAAATCCTGAATAGCAAACGTTGTACCAAATCTAGTTTTGAACTCATTGCTCTTAAACTCTGCAACGATAAGTGCTGCTTCTTTAACAATGTGTTTTCTTAAATATTTCTGAAATAAGACGTACATTCGAGTGTGGTATCCAGTAGTGGATATTAAGTTTTCAACATCTGAGACATCATTTTCTAATCCGAAACGAATGGCTAAAGCATATTCTAATTTATTTGTATTATATACATGTTCCCACATATGACTTGGCATCATAAAGTTATACGGTTGTACTATCTTTCTATTAAACTCTAATAAACAAAATGGTTGTCTAACCGAACAGCTTTCAACCTTATCAGGAAAGCCGGACCAAGCTTTAGCATTTCCTGGAACTGAATCAGTATTTGGTCCTAATGTATCACTCATAAAATTTACTCAAATGGTTTCATAGGTTTTGATAAATCAAAGGTTTCAATCTGCACTTCAGATGGTTCATAACCGATCTCATGAACTAATGTTTTACCATCACTACCAGTAAAGTTTTCAATCTTTTCACCATTTGGGAGCGTTAATATATAAAAATAATTACTTAATGGATCTCTAGAAGTTTCATTTTTAAATTCAAATTGGGCTGTATAAACTTGTTGACTATCCATAAAGCTGTTGTTAGATGTAGTAGAGTTATAACTTAATATTGAACTATTAATTCCGCCATTTTGTTTTCCAACTAAATTTTGACTAGGTAAAAATGTAGCACCACAGGTAGTTTTATCTCCTGCAACTATCATGGCCTTGCCATTAATAACAACAAGGTTATTGCTTGCTATTGCTGTAACTATTGTTTTGCATTTAGGACAGAAGTGTTTCATGCCCTGAAGATGTGAGGCTTTTCCTTGGATAACAAAAGTATTATCTACTTCGGTTACAATTCCGCCATGAGTAGTTTTATCGCCAATTGTTATTACGGCTTGCATTATGTATGACTCGTTTTTATATCGAAATTAAAAAATAGAAAGTGAATGTTATCTGTTAGATTTAGTTAGTTCTTTTTGGTTTTTGTAAAATTTCGATAAGAGTTGAGCTTGTACAGGGTATCTGCAATAGTGGATGAATTGATACTCATTCATTAAGTTCAAAAGCTCGTCCCAAAAGTGGATTTTTTGTATAAAATATACGATAGAATAATATTAAGCTGGCAACCAGCGTTGCGGATCAGTTTAGCAAGGAAACTTGTGACACTCCCGACTTTAGAAGCGTTGCACATTAGAGCTCAAAGTAATGTGGGCTTTTTTGTTGTTTTCAGATTTAGCTTTGAATAACGAAAATGCATGAAGTTACAGAAGTAAAATTTAGTAAAACTTCATGTTAGAGGTTAATTCATTAACAGTGCTTAATTATATTTAAACGTAAAAAATACCTATAAAAATAGGTATTTAAAATCCGACTAAAACAGTTGTATTTTAATTTAAAAGCTGTAATTTGAAAGTGCGATCTAATAAAGAGACAACAAAATGCCTTATTCAAATACTAAAGCGATTATTGAGCAAATCTATAATTTTGTATTAGAAAAACATGGTTTAGCGTCTAAAAGTCGATTTATGCAGTTATCGATTTTCTTTAGAGAATTGCATGAAGGGGATGAGTCAAAATTTACCGCAGATAGGTCTTTTTATTACAAAGGAATCTTTAACAACAGAGAAAAAAGTGTATTTGCGAATGCTGCGCCTGACTTTTTTGATAAGCACAAGTTTTTGGATTGGGTTGTTAAATCAATTGATTGATTTCAACCAAATCGTTGGAGTACATAATTCATGCTGTATAACCAGTCTGAATAGAAGATATAGATCAGAAATCAGTAGATGTTTGTTATGAAATACATGCTAATTGGCAATAAGGATGTATGGCCAGTATGGTGTTAGTAAAGTCTTCAATGATTAAAATTTAACTGCACATTTCGTTCCTTGATTTAAATAAAAGCTTGGTTCAAAGCAGAATATAAAAACCCATGTAAAAGACATGGGTTTTTAGTTTAAGTTGCACAATGTGATAATTCGGCTAAAAAATAAGCAATATGATTTATTTGTTCAATGCTAAATGAGAAAATTATCATTTAGTTCCATTTCAGAAAATTGTATAAATAAAAACAGAAAAGTTCATATTAAAAAAATTAATTTTTAAATACATAGAGATAAGACCAAATTTGCAATCCTGTAGCAAATCTTCACAAAAATGCAATTATTAACAATAATGATTATCATTAACATAGTTTCACGCTGGCCAGCGTACTAAGCATGACTTGCACAGTTAAAGAAACATAATTACATGACAAAGCTTGGAAAAGCTTAAAAATAGAGGATATGGTCAGATGAAAGAGCTTGCTAATCGCTTGGCGATGCAGCATCTTGTCAATGCATACTCACAAGAAACCGGTAAAGGTATTTTGCTGGAAAAGTATCAACAGAATTCATCACAATTGACGTTTAGCCAAGGCTTGACGTTGTTATGCATCCCTTTAGATTGCATTCAATCACAGTTATTTGTACCACTATCTTATGTCAGCCTTGTTGGTAGACATCGTCTTGCAGATCTCCCATACGTTTTTAATAAAGGACAGAAACTGTCATTTAGTATCACCGCGATCGCGAGTTTATTGCTTGAACAGCTCGTACAAGAGTCAGGTCATACACTGGATGCTTCATCATTATTAGAGCGTTGGATCGAAAGTCGTGAAGCGCTTACACAATTTTTGACACTACGTGAACATGATTTAGAGGCCTTGGTCCAAGCGGAACAAAGTTTCATTGAATCAGAACAGGCCTTAATTTTAGGGCACAGCATGCATCCTGCACCGAAAAGTCGGGTTGGTTTTGTGCATGAAGATTGGGAAAGGTATTCACCAGAAGCCAAAGGTCTCAGCCAACTGCATTATTGGTTGGTAGCTCCAGAATATATTCAAGAAGGTTCTGCTTTAGATCAAGCTGTATCAGCGCAATTGAAAAGCGAATTGCAATGGCATTTATCAGAAACAGATCAAGCGCTACTGAATGCTTATTCGCATTATAAGTTATTGCCTTTGCATCCTTGGCAAGCACGTTATTTACAGTCAAAAACATGGTTTAAAAACTTAAAAACCAAATTAAAAATTATCGATTTTGGCGAGAAAGGTTGGGCATTTTCCCCAACAACTTCGGTACGCACCATGGCAAGTTTTGCAGCACCGTGGATGTTGAAACCATCGCTATCGGTAATGATCACCAATTCAATTAGAGTCAATCTGGCCAAAGAATGCCACCGTGGTGAAATGACCCATCGACTTTGGCATTCAAGCCTCGGTGAACATATTTTACAACAATGCCCAACGCTCAAAGCGGTGAATGATTCTGCTTGGATGGCATTGAACATAGATGATGAAATCGTCGAAGAAACGATTTGTATCTTCCGTGATCAGCCTTTTAGTGAAAAGCAGCAGGTGAGTTGTATTGCATCATTATGCCAAGATCATCCTGCACAGCCGAAAAACCGTTTTAATGCCTTATTTGAACAGATTGCAAAGCAACAACCTGAACTTGATCAAAGTGCCATTGCGATCAATTGGTTTAAACAATTCTTAGCTATCAGTCTAAAACCACTGATGTATTTGTATCACCAATACGGAATGGCTTTTGAATCACATCAGCAAAATGTCTTGCTTGAGCTTGAACATGCAATGCCTAAATATCTATGGCTGCGTGACAATCAAGGCTTTTACTATATTGAAGAACTTGCAGGTGAAGTCTTAACAGCGTTTCCAGAGTTGGAAGAAAAAGCGCATGCCGTGGGTTCCAAAGCCTTTGTCGATGAGCGCTTTAGCTATTATTTCTTTGGTAATACTTTATTCGGCATCATCAATGCAATCGGTGCAACTGGGTATGTCACAGAGCAAGTGTTGATATCGATATTGCAAAATGAACTGTTGGCCTTACATCAGGCTTATCCAGAAAGTTCATTGATTCATTCATTACTGTATCAGCCAACCTTGCCGTATAAGGGCAATCTGTTGACGCGCTTGTACGAGCTGGATGAATTGATTGCCCCAGTCGATCAGCAATCGGTTTATGTACAGTTGCCAAATCCTTTATGTGTGGAACAGAAGGATGTGCAATATGCTTGATTTTATTGGGATAGGCTTAGGGCCATTTAATCTTAGTTTGGCGAGTTTGCTACATAAGCAAAATCATTTGCAGTATCAATTTTTTGAAAAGAAACCACAGTTCGACTGGCATGCGGGTATGCAATTGCCCAATACAGTGCTGCAAGTGCCGTTCATGGCCGATCTGGTTTCCATGGTCGATCCAACCAGTCCTTTTAGTTTTTTAAACTATTTAAAGACGCAGCAACGTTTATACAAATTCTATTTTTTAGAACAAGCGCAGATTCCTAGACGTGAATATAATCATTATTGTCAGTGGGTTGCAGATCAACTAGAGCATATTCAATATCAATCAACCGTAAAAGCCATTTATGCCCAAGAGCAAGGCTTTGAGGTCATGGTTGAGCAAGATGGACGTTTTCGACGTTATCAATGCCGAAATCTGGTCATTGGTTCGGGGAATGTTCCGCATTTACCACAGTGTCTAAAAGACATACAACAGCAATATCCGGAGCGCTGCTTACATTCTGCAAATTATTGCAATGCTGAGTTAAATCACTTGAAAGGTAATGTGGTTGTACTGGGGTCTGGCCAGTCTTCGGCCGAAGTCTTTATGGATCTGTTTGATCGTCAATATTTGCAGGATCAGACCACAACAGCGCAGTTTAAGTTGCATTGGCTGACCCGCTCGAGTGGGTTTTTCCCGATGGAATATGCACCACTTGGATTGGAGCATTTTAGTCCAGATTATACCGCGCATTTATATCAACTAAGTCCCGAAAATAAAGCCGAACAACTGAAGCAACAAGGCTTGTTATATAAGGGCATCAGTGCAAAAACCATCCGTGATATTTACCAAAAACTATATTATCGGAGCATTGGTCAAAATATTCAACAGACGCATTTACATGCTCAGGTGGGTTTGGTTGCTGCCGAGCCGCATGGCGCGGGCATCCGTTTGCAGTTTCAGCATAAAGTCACGGCAGAACAGTTCTATCTAGATGCGGACTTAGTCGTGGCTTCAACGGGATATCACAGTCCAGAGTGGCAATATCTCAAATATCTAAAACCACTGATTCAATGTGATGAATTCGGCCGCTGGAAAATCAGTCAGGACTACCGCGTACAGCATGACGCTGTCGGTGAAATTTTTGTTCAAAATCAGGAAATGCACAGCCACGGTGTAGGAACTCCAGATTTAGGGTTGGGTGCTCACCGTGCAGCAGTCATTGCCAATCAATTATTGGGTTTTAACTTATACGATTTGAGTGATCAAGCTCAAAGTTTCCAACATTTTTCACCCAGTGAAAATGCTGAAATGCACAGTATGGGCATTGTGAAGAAATCAGCGCCAACCAATATCCAAAGACCTTTATCCGTTAAAAAAACCATTGCCAACTATGCAATGAACCGCAATACGACCATGCCGAATAAGCAAGAACAGAATACGGTTAAACTCGAGAAATTATAATGACATTTGCAAAATTACAGATAAATCAAACACAGTGGCGCCGTGCAGGGCAAAGACTGATTGAAATGGCGATTGCTGAATTTTTATATGAAGAAATTATTCAGATTCAGCCAGTGGAAAATAACACTTGGCAACTTAAACTAGATGACAAAACGTATCAATTTGAAGCGACTCAGTTTCTGCTTGGGCATTGGCATATTGTTGAAGGGAGTGTTCGAGATTTAAGTGAATCGACAACAGAGCCTGCATGGAATCTACATGAATTTATTCGTGCCTTTTCAAATCAAGCTGAGGTGAAACCATTTACCAAGGCCTATTTGATTAAAGAAATGAACAATACATGGTTAGCAGAAGCCCATGTTTTTGATGAGCAAAGATTGCTGAGTCAGGCTGTGCTGTCAGCGCCACACTATCAAATTGAAGGCATGTTGCGTGGACACCCATGGCTCATTATGAGTAAAGGCCGTATGGGTTTTGGCTATGATGATTATTTAAGCTCCGCACCAGAGATTTCTCCAACAGTCAAAGTCTTATGGTTAGCTGTTCATCGTGAT
Organism: Acinetobacter sp. YH12096; assembly: GCF_013419215.1. Lineage (NCBI taxonomy): Bacteria > Pseudomonadati > Pseudomonadota > Gammaproteobacteria > Moraxellales > Moraxellaceae > Acinetobacter > Acinetobacter sp. YH12096. The sequence continues at coordinate 37,191 of NZ_VPAM01000023.1, forward strand.
TTAGCTGAGTTTCGTTCGACCGAGGCTTGGGATGCGCAAAGCTTATATCGCCATGAGTTGAACTCTGCACAATTACACGATTTTCAACAGCAATTAGCGGACAATGCCTTAGATGCTGCTGAGTATTTCTTTATTCCTGTACATGCATGGCAGTGGCATCAGTGGTTAATCCCGACCTATGCCAATGAAATCGTCGATCAGCGCATTGTAGAGCTGGACATTGGACAAGATGATTATGTGCCAATGCAATCAATTCGTACCTTATGCAATACCAGTCATCCTGAACGGCATTATGTGAAGTTACCCGTCAGTATCTTTAATACCGCGGTCTATCGAGGTTTGCCTTCAAAACGAAATTTAGCTGCACCTGCGGTGACCGCTTGGCTGAAGGACATTCAACATCATGATGTAGACCTGCAAAAAACACAGGTGGCATTTCTGGGGGAAGTTGCAAGTTTAACTTTACAACAGCCGTGTTTTGATCAGATAGACGGTGCGCCTTATCAATTTAAAGAATTGTTTGGTTGCTTATGGCGTGAAAGTGTAGAGCCTTACATCGGTGAACATCAGTTAGCGCTTTCCCAAGCAGCTTTGTTGCATCGAGATCTAAATGGTCAGTCTATTTTATATGTGTTGATTCAGGCTTCAGGTTTGACGCCTTTGCAGTGGCTGAAGCGTTTTGCCGAAGTTTGTGTAACACCGTTACTGATTTGCTTATACAAATATGGTTTGGCTTTTTCTCCGCACGGTGAAAACACCATGTTGATCCATGAAAATGGCTTACCGAAAAAAATGGTGCTGAAGGACTTTATTGATGATGTCAATTTAGTGGATGAAGATTTTCCTGAACTCGAAAATTTACCACCTGAAGGGCAAATTTTACTGCGCCATCCTGCTGAAGAACTTAGTCACTTTATCTTTACAGGTTTATTCATGGTGCATTACCGCTATATCTGTAATGTCTTCCTTGAAGATTATCCAGAGCATACAGAACTTGAATTTTGGCAGACCATCTCCAGCGTGATCGATGAATTTCATCAGGCGCATCCTGATTTGGCAGATCGTATTGAAAAATTCAGTATGTTCCGTCCAAATTTCGAGAAAATTTGTCTGAACCGCGTTCGACTGTTTACCACCAGTTATAACGACGAAGCAGAACGACCAGTACCTGTATTTTTAGATCCTATTGCAAACCCTGTGAGTCCAAGCACTTTAAATCAGTGGGCGAAACAACAGCATACCGCCGAACAGAAAACGACAACTAATCGTATTGCGTCATAAACAGATTTTTGAGCTAAGAACAGAAAAGATTAAACAAATTTAAAGGACGACATCATGACAACGTTATCACGACAACTACCTGATTTTTATGAATACCATGAGAATGAGACGCAATACTACTTACGACAAATGCAATATCCAGAAGATATGGCTTTGGTTCATAAATGGATGCATGAACCGCATGTTATTCCACAGTGGCAGCTCAATAAGTCAGAAACTGAACTAAAAGTGTATTACGAAAAAATGCTGGCAGATGATCATCACCGAATTTTGATTGTGGGGGTAAATGGTGAAGATGTGGGCTACACAGAGATTTACGAGGGAAAACGGGATCGATTAGGTTTGTACTACGACGGTGATGAGCTTGATCTAGGTTGGCATTTGTTATTTGGTGAAAAGTCCGTTTTTGGTAAAGGCTATTTACGTCCCGTCATGCGTTTATTGAGTTTTTATATCTTTGAAAATGCTGCATCAGCCAAGATTGTGGGAGAGCCTGATCATAGTGTGAAGCCTTATGCCGTCGTAGTTGAAGACATGTGCTATGAAGCGCAGCGCCTAATCCCAATGCCTGAAAAGACCGCCATGTTGTATTACTGCTTTAGAGAAACATTTTATGCAAAATTCGGTCATTACTTAAACGACTCCAAGGCATTTCAGCATCAGCAACTAGCTAAGGCGGTGTCATGAGTTATCGCTGCACCCACATGCACATACTGGACATGCGCTTTTCAGCGCATGTTTCAGTGGAAGAGTTTGAACAATGGTTGACTCAAGTTGAGCGCTTTTTTCTGAAAAGTCAGCCCTTTGTTTTGGTTATGCAAACGGCTGAGGGAACGACTTTTCCTGAAGAATATCGGCAAATACAGGCCGTTTGGTACAAGAAGTTTAAACATCTCTTTTTTCAATATTGTTTGGGTCTGGTGCGTATTGCGCAAGATCCAGATGACTTCAAACGTTTAAATACACCCGCGCTGCATGCAGCGTGGCGTGTGCCTTATTACGTTTCATTAGAACAGTCTGATGCGCTGCAATGGGCAGTGCAGAGGTGGATATGCAACAACACTCAAGAAAATTAAATCATGCAATTTCACCATCTCAAATTTCAGTCCTGAGTTTGAGCGTCGTGATTATTTTGTACTTAGCACATGCATTGCCTTTGTATTTTTACAATGTGGCTTTGCCTGCCATTTTACGACATCAAGGGGTAGATTTACGCTGGATCGGCATGTTATCGCTGCTTTACATTCCATGGGCATTCAAGTTTTTTTGGGCGCCTTGGATCGATCAGCTCTATGTCAAAAAACTCGGTAAACGTAAAACATGGCTGTTGTTTACGCAAATCGCATTGGTACTGGGGGTACTGGTTTTAGCCTTTACGCAGTTTTCTTATGGGCTGACTTTATTTGTCATTGTTGGTTTATGGATTTCAACGTTTGCGGCAACGCAAGATATTGCAATTGATGGTTATACCGTTGAGAAATTTACCGAAGGCAATTATCGTCTGGGCAGTATGGCACAAAGTATTGGGGTAGCCGTCGGTAGTATGCTCGGTGGCGCTGCGACTTTATGGATTTACCAATATTGGGGTTGGCAGTCAGCGCTCACAACTTTAGCGCTGCTGACATTTTTAACCATGTTTGCGGTGTTTTTTATTCAAGAAGAGCCAGAAACTCAAATTACCAAAGCCAAACCAAGCCTACGACAAGCGTTTAAACGACCTGAAATTCGTTGGGCTTTGCTGCTCATCGTTTGTTATCGCGTGGTGGAAGCACCCGCTATGGCAATGCTGAATCCCATGTTGATCGATCAAAAATGGTCACTGTCTCAGATTGGGGTGTTGATGTCTGTGGTGGGTGCCGGTGTCGGTCTGATTGCAGCCGTTAGTGCAGCTATGTTGCTGAAAAAAATCAAAGCAACGCAATTGTTGGTCTGGGCAGGATGGTTACGTACATTGCTATATGCCGTCATTGGGGCATCCGTTGTATTGGGGTGGTTGAATCAATGGCATCTGCTTTTAGGTCTATTTGTCGTGTTGATGCTAGCCATTCGTTATATCGCCATGACATCACTCTATGCCTATTTCATGCAGACCAGTTCTAAAGAACAGGCGGGTACCGATTTCACCATATTAGTGTGCTTTGAATTGCTCGTTTACTTCATTGGCGGTGCATTTTCAGGCTTTCTCGCAAAATCATTAGGCTATGGACATTTTTACTTGGTATTGGCAATTGGCTCAGTAATCAGCGTCTTAATTAGTCAGCGCATTGTTTTAAAAACACAAAATTTTAAAACTCAAAGACTTCCGACTCAATCGGAACTCTAAGAAATGGAAAAGAATATGAAACGTTTAGCTCTACCGATGCAACTGACTTGTCTCAGCTTAGCAATTTGCACTCAGCTTTATGCGCAAGACGTCACGACAGACACTGCACAAAATACTGCAGTTGAAACACAAACTGCAGAAGCTACTAAAATGGCACCGATTGTTGTGACGGCAACTCGTTCTGCGAAAAGCATTGCAGATATTGCGGGTACGGTGTACAGCATTCCTAAAGAAGAAATTGAAAAACAAGCCAATGCAGGTAAAAGCACAGCTGATATTGTCGGTTTATTGGTGCCATCACTGACTCCATCAAGTGGTACAACGTCTAACTATGGGATGACCATGCGTGGACGTGTGGTGCAATACATGATCGATGGTGTGCCGCAAACGGGATATCGTGATGGATCTCGACAACTGGCGAGTATTAGCCCGTCGATGATTGAACGAATTGAAGTGGTCTCTGGCGCAAGTAGTATTTATGGTTCAGGTGCGACAGGCGGTATTATCAATATCATCACCAAACGTGGTGGATCTGAGCCGCTGAGTTTTGAAACGAAAGTCGGTGTCACTTCTGGTAATAACTTTAAGTCCGATGCGCTGGCTTATGAAGCTGCACAAACCATGAACTTTAATCAAGGCAATTTACGCGGAACTTTAGGTGCAAGCTATACCAAACGTGGTGAAATACAAGATAGTCATGGCAATCGTATTGGACCTGAAATTGCGCAAACAGACCGTCAAGATACCGACACTTTAGATCTAAATGGTCGTGTCAGTTGGAAAATTGCCGATGGTCAAACGCTGAGTTTCGGTGCGCAATATTATAATGATGAACAAGATAGTGACTATGGCCCTGACTATGGTCCAAATTTAAATGCGCTGCGCTCGCAGCCCGTGGGTGGAAAGCTGCCGTTGTCTTTAAATGCGGTAAAAGGCTTACAACTCGCTGAACAACCACAAACTGAACGTTATAGCGTCAATGCGCAATATGAAAATCAGGATATTTTAGGGCATCGTCTAAACGCTGAAACGTATTATCGAAATGAAAAGGCGCGTTGGTTCCCATCGGCACGTCAAATGGCACCTGAACTCTTCTTGGTGTATCAGTCAGAAACCGATATTGATGTTTTAGGCGCACGTGTTGCTCTACAAAAAGATCTTAACTTAAATGGTCGTGAACTGGGGCTAACCTATGGTGTGGACTATGAAAATGAAAAAGATCAACAAAATATCCAAATGTATGACAGCGCAACGTTTATTCAAAGTAATGGTCTGAGTTATAAACCGTTTAACTACTATGCTTTTGGCCCAGATGTGGAAACAGAAAAACTCGGCGTATTTGCTCAAGCACAATATGAATTAACTGACCGACTTGGCTTACAAGCTGGTATTCGCCATGAGCGGGTAGAAAGTGATGTCGATTCATCTGTGCCTTATATGGAAGCCATTACTGCAGACTTAACCCCAGGCTATGTGGCGAAAACGCTGAATGGAGGCAAAGTAAAACATGATGCAACGCTGTTTAATGTGGGCGCGGTGTATCACTTAACAGATGCACAGCAAGTCTTTGCCAATTTCTCACAAGGTTCAAACTTGCCAGATGTGCAACGTATGCTGCGCGATGTGCCGGCAAATTCTGTGATTAATAGCCAAACCATTGACCCGATTAAAGTCAATAACTATGAACTCGGTTGGCGTGTACAAAATGCCGGTGGTTTAAATGCAGGAGTGACAGCTTTTTATAATGACTCAGATAAAAGCCTGAAATTTGGTGCGCCGAATTACACCATTGATGTTATTGATACCGATGAACGTATCTATGGTGTCGAAGCCAATGCCAGTTATGAAGTTCAACCAAATTGGACAGTTGGGGGCACAGTTGCATATACCACGGGCCAATTTAAAAATACCCAAGGTGATTGGCAAGAATTGGATGCCATTCGTGTAGCACCTTTAAAAGGAACAGCATTTTCAGAATGGCAATTTGATAATGATATGAGCCTACGTGTACAAGCTTTAGCGATTGGCGGTACAGACAAAGCCCAAAAAGACGCTGTGAAATATGGGTCTGCTCCAGCAGCGGCAATTAAAGGCTTTGCAACGATGGACGTGATTGCCAATGCAAAAGTAGGACCGGGTAATGTGGGCTTTGGTGTCTACAACGTGTGGAATACGGATTATAAGTCGGTATACAGCCAGTCGGTTGAAACTGTCTATGGCCCAATTTCTAGCCTAGCAGCTCAAGGTCGTACCTACGGTTTAAGTTATACAGTGAAATACTAATTTAAATCCTGAATCGGGTTTAAAGCACGGTATCGTGACTTACAAAATAGAGGTGGCTTAAGTCACCTCTATTGTTTATAACGTAGCCATTAAAAATGGATAACAAAAATAATGGATCGAAATAATAAACTGTTTATTGCTGCCAGTCTTGCCAATGGTGCAAGTTTCTCGATGATATTGCCGCTGTTGGCGCCATTGGTTCGTGAGTTAAAACTTTCTGAACTACAAGGCGGTGCGATGGTTTCCGTCGGTGCGCTGCTGATGGCTGTTGGTGCCATTTACATTTCAAAAAATCAATCTAAGTTTTCGATTTATCAACTCTTGAGTATCGGTTTTGTGGGCATGGCTGTGACATGGGGGCTATTTACAGCCGTGTTGATGTATGGCCTTACTGTTCATATAGGGATGTTGCTGCTATTTAGTTTATTAATGTTGTCACGCGCAGCGACTGGGGTATTTATGGCGATGCCACAGATTGCCTTGCAAACTTATGTGATGACCCGTTTTAGCAATGAGCAGCAGCGTTCACAAGCAATGTCAAAATTCGGTGCATTAAATAGTGCAGGCGTGATCATTGGTCCATTTCTAACCACCTTGCTGCTGGGCTTTGGTGGAATCATGACGCCGCTTTGGGCAGCAATCATTATTTTAGCGTTGATTTCTGTGGTCTTGGTGTTCAGCTTTGACCGACATACAGAACAGCATAGCGTTGAAAAGCCAGTGACAGAAAAGCATGAGTCACCATCTACAGATTTGAGCATTCAGCAATGCTATCCATGGTTAATGTTGGGATTCAGTCTCTATCTTGCCATCGTGACCGTGAATTTAACGGCCGGGTTTTATATTCAAGACCGCTTTAATATGACTGCTGCAGAAGGCGCAGTGCATTTTGCAGAATGTTCTCTCGTCGTAGGTATTGCTTTGGTGATTATGCAAACGCTGATTTCTAAGTATTTAAATTGGTCCGTATATCGCTTACTGTGGGTTGGGCTGTTTAGCATGGCAGCAGCCTTGCTGATTTCGGTTTTCACCACTGAATTACAGATATTTCAAGCTACATATCTTTTATATGGTATATCGGTTGCATGTTTAATCCCTGCATTTACAACGGGTGCAGCGCAAACGGCGCCCAGTGCGTTACAGACTAAGGTGGCAAGTTGGTGTACAGCCACTCAGGCTTTGAGCTTTGTTGTCGGGCCACTGATTAGTACGGGTTTATATCAGTGGCACAAAGAATTTCCGTATTATTTTTTATTTTTAGTGATGCTTGGTTTAATCGTATTCTTTTTATTTCAAACCAAAACTCAAACCGTGAAGCGAGTTACTGAGTGAAATTGCAGTGAATTGTATATTTACAGCAATAGATCACTGTGTAGACCGTACCATCCTGACAACAGTGGGTTTTGATTACATGATGTTACTTGATCAGCGATTGATTTTACAAAATAGATTTTAAAAGCAAGCTTTTTGATTAAAAAATAACCACAATTGTTTCATTAATTCTCAAAGTACTGAATCAATAGTTTTCTCCGTTATTCTTTTCACATAAAAAATAACGGAGGTTAAATGCTTAAATTTAATAATGATTTGGTTCTGGGCGCCATTTTTGATATGGATGGAACAATGTTTGATACTGAACGTTTACGGTTTCAAACATTGAAACAGGCATCTCTTGAATTGATCGGTGTTGAGTTTTCCGAATCATATCTAATGAATTGTTTGGGGTTAAGTGCACAAAGCGCGCATCGATTGGCCCAAGCCGAATATGATGAAAACATTCCATACGCAGATATTCGCAAACGCGCAGATGAATTAGAGTTGGAGCATGTTCGTCAGTTTGGTGTACCGATCAAAAAAGGCTTGGTTCAAGTATTAGAACGCTTACGCAAGTCAGGACTGAGGATGGCCGTGGCAACATCGAGTCGCCGTGCAATCGCAGAAGAATATCTCATCAATGCCAATGTGTATAAGTTCTTTGATGTCTTAGTCTGTGGCGATGAAGTTGAAAATGGTAAGCCACATCCTGAAATATTTATGCGTGCTGCCGCAAAGCTGAATTTAAATCCTGCTGATTGTTTGATGTTTGAAGACTCGGAAAATGGTGTGACTTCGGCCTTTGACGCTGGCGGTATTACCGTACTGTTTAAAGATATTAAATCGCCCAATCAAAACATGCTGTCCAAATCCAAATATTATTATGAATGTATGTATGACTGTTTGACGGAACTTGACCCGTTCACTGCGCATTTAGAGATGCCGCATGTGCAAGAGGCTTTTCCACAAACCCTTAATCAGCTCACTGTTGGTATTCATGGTTTTGGGGCGATTGGTGGTGGTTATTTAGCACAAATTTTGTCGCATTGGGATGGTTATACTCGCCCGAAAAAAATTTATGCATCGACTCGTAACCCTCTATATCGCTCTGCGGTCAATGCATTTGGTACCTACTGTATTCGCTATGGTCAATTGTCTTATGACGAACGCATTGAAAACATGGCAGTCATTGATGCTGAAAATATTCAGCAGATGCAAGAGATGTACACAGAGTCAAGTTTGGTTGCCATCTGTTTGCCTGAAAAAGCGATTGCAGAAGAGGCCAAAACCATTGCACAAGGCCTGTATGCACGACATATTGCACATGATGAGAAAGCCATCGAACCTCTAACGATGCTGATCATTTTGAACAAAGTCGGAGCAAAACAATTATTAATGTCACATTTAAAACAGGCTTTAACTGAGCTTGCTGGAGCGGTTGTTGCAGAGAAAATCATGCAACAACACTATTTTTGCGATACCGTGGTCAACCGCATGGTATCTAAGTTAAGTGACCAAAACTTATATCGTCAGCTCCGTATAAAATATAATATCTTCAAACAATTTCAATTAGATGAAGTTGAAGTGAATGCTCAATTAGACTTAGAAGATGCGACGAAATTAAATCCTGATCAGGAACGTCAAGCCACTTTATATGTTGAGGATATGCGCCGAAATTTCCACCCAAGTCATATATTGCAAAGCATGGATTTAATTTTATTTAACGCAGAATCTGACATGCCGATCTATGTAGAAAATAACAGTCCTTTGTTAGAAAAAATGCGTCAAATGATTTTGGTCGATCATATTGAAGATATTCAATTAATTAAAAATCGCTTATGGAATGGCGTACATGCCATGTTGGCTTGGCAATCAGCACTGTTCAATCATCAAACCATAGGTGTGGCACTTGCAGATAATCGGGTTGATCAATTTATGCATGAACTTATTGACGAGGTGCAGGCTGGTTTAGCACGACGCTTACCAAATCGTGCTTTTGATCTAACACGACTGGCAGAAAGCTTTATAAACTCTTGTGAACATGCGTATAAAGATCCATGTGCGCGTGTGGCACGAGATCCTTTACGTAAACTTGCAATTAATGAACGAGTGTTGGGCTCGTTGGCGACCAATGTGAAATATGGACTGGAGACAACGCACCTACAGCAAGGTATTGTCTATGGTTTGATGTATGCCGTGAGTGTTAATCAATGTTCGATGGATCAGGCTATCAACTTTATCCAGTTGCAATTTTCAGAACTGAAAAAGACCAACGAGCTTGAACAACTGCAACGGATTGATCAGATTGAGGCCAATGTAATGACACAGTTGCAGCAGTGTGCTGAACAGTTAAACGATCCACGGGTCAACCATACTGAAACGCAAGAGCAGAAAGGCGCAGCGAAATTGGCCTAAAATATAATGCTTAACTGCATGCAATATATATTGAATCAAAAATGCTGAGTATCACTCGGCATTTTTTTTCTTAAAAAAATGTCTTAGATGAATGAATTTCAGTTCTAACTGAATATTACTAAATCAAAATTGGGCAAAGTCTGTTTTGATTCATGCTTTAATAAAGCAGATTGAATTTAAAGTGATTTATCTGTGTTTTTAAAACCTTCAACGCAAGTCGTACCGACGCTCAATCAGGATTATCCCGATTGGCATCAAGGTCGTCAGCACTATGCTTTGTGGTATCTAGAAATACAGGATCCTGAATTATTGGCATATCTCACAGCACTTCAAGCGCAGTTTTCAGATCTTTTATACACGCCGAATACGCGCCAATTTCATATCACTGTGTTTATTTGTGGCTTTTTTGAAGAGTTAAATAAAACCCAATTAATCGATCATTCTGAACAACGATGGAATGATAATTTTTCAGCAGATGAATTGGCACTGCACCAACAACAACTTCGACAGTTATCGCTATCTAATATTCGGTTACGTACAGGTCAGATCAATAGCTTTCAAAGCGCGCTGTTTATTGAAATTGTGGATTTAGATCGTAAGTTAGAGCATCTACGTCAAGCTTTTAATTTAAGTTCGAATGAAATTGCACCGATCGAATATTGTCCGCATATCACATTGGGCTTGTATAAACAGGCATGGAATAGCGATGATATTTTTGAAAGAATCCAACAAGTTGAACAGCACAGCTTTGATTTTGAAAGCGAGCAACTGACTTTTGGTCATTATCAGGCTCAAGTACTACAAGGGACGTTGACTCCTTATTATCAACATCAGTTTAGACAAAATATAGAGATGGCACAGTCATGATTCATTTCATATTGGGTGGGGCACGTTCAGGTAAGAGCCGACTTGCAGAACAAAAAGCCAAAGAAAGTGCTCAAGCCGTGATCTATGTGGCTACAGCACAAGCATATGATGAGGAAATGCAGGAGCGAATTCAGCATCATCAAGCAGACCGTCCTGACCATTGGAGGCTGATTGAAGAGCCTTTGTATTTATCCGATCGCTTAGTTGAAATAGACCAAGCTCATCAAACCATTCTTATCGATTGTTTAACGCTGTGGATGAGTAATTTATTGATGCATGAACAAGCAGACTTTCAACAGCATCAATGCCAAAAATTACTTACGGTGCTGACAACATTAAAGTCAGACATTATTTTAGTCAGTAACGAAACTGGACTAGGCGTTGTTCCCATGGGACAAATCAGTCGAAAATTCGTCGATGAATCTGGGCGCTTACATCAACAAATTGGTCAAATCGCTGACCATGTGGTGTTTTGTGTTGCAGGTTTTCCAATGATATTAAAAGGAGATAAAGCATGAACTGGTGGCAAGAACCCTGTCAAAATCCAAGTATCGAAGCTAAGCAACAGGCGTCAAATCACCAGTTACAGCTAACCAAACCTACGGGCTCGCTTTCAGAACTTGAAAATGTTGCGGTGCAACTTGCATCATTACAAAATACAGATCAGCCTAATATGGATTTTCCATGGATCACCATCTTTGCAGGTGATCATGGCGTGATGGAAGAAAATATTTCGGCCTACCCACAAGCTGTCACACGCCAAATGCTACAAAACTTCACGACCGGTGGTGCATGTATTAGTGTCATTGCACGTGAGTATCAAGCCAAACTACAAGTGATTGACTGTGGCTCTGTAGGTGAAGCCTATGAATATGCAGGGGTTGAGCGCTACTGTATTGCAGCGGGTACAGCAAATTTTGCTAAAACTGTTGCGATGAGCGAATCACAATGTATTGAAGCGATGAATCTTGGTCGTAAAAGTGTTGAAGATGCTATCGCTGCAGGTGCGTCTATTTATGTCGCAGGGGAAATGGGCATTGGTAATACCTGTTCGGCTTCTGCTGTTGCATGTTTTTTATTTAATGAGCCGGCCGAAAAACTGACAGGTGTTGGTACAGGTATTCGTGCTGAACAATTGGCACATAAGAAACAAGTGATTGATCAGGCCTTGGCTTTACATCAGGACTATGTTGGCCAAGATGTCTTTAAAGCTCTTTGTGCTGTTGGTGGCTTGGAAATTGCCGCGATGGTTGGAGCATACATTCGCTGTGCACAATTGGGGCTAGCAATGGTCGTGGATGGATTTATTAGTACGGTTTCTGCCTTGGTCGCTGTTCGTTTAAATCCTGCTGTACGTGAGTGGATGCTTTTTGGTCATCAATCGGCTGAATATGGGCACCAACGTTTACTCCAAGCCCTTGAAGCTGAACCACTTTTGAAGTTGAATTTACGTTTAGGTGAAGGTAGCGGTGCCGGTGCGGCATTAGGTTTAATTCGTTTGGCATGTCGTTTACATAACAACATGGCAACTTTCGCGCAAGCTGCTGTGATTGGTGAAAAAGTTTAAATGGAACATTTCCGTTTAGATATATTGCGTCATGGTGAGACTGAACTGAGCCATACCTTACGTGGCTCTACAGATGATACTTTGACGCAAAAAGGTTGGCAGCAGATGCAGCAGACCATAGATGATGTATTGAACGTCATACATACACACGGTTTAGCGAGCTGGGATGTCATCATTACTTCTGACTTACAGCGCTGCCGTTTATTTGCTTTAGATTTATCTCAACAACTCAAATGTCCAATGTTTGAAAATGCGAAGTTTCAAGAAATTCATTTTGGCGACTGGGAAGCGGTATCAACCAAGCATATCTATGAAAACACTCCAGAGTTACTCGCACAGTTTTGGCAAAGTCCCAGCACATTTACGCCACCGAATGCAGAAAGTCTTCAGCAATTTCAACATCGGATATTAAGCGGTCTAGATGAGTTAGTCTTGCAGGCTCAACAGCATCATTGGCACCGCGTTTTATTGGTTTCCCATGGCGGCGTGATTAAATTATTAAAATGTATGGCACAGCAAAGTCACTTAGATGATTTATTAAAAATGACGGCTGAATTGGGACAATTAAATTCATTTCTTGTTCAAAATCGCGCAAATATCCGTCTTTTGGAGCAAAGTGAATGACACCTTTTTGGATTGCTCTACAGTTTCTCACGACTTTTCCGATTCAACTTAAAGCGATGCCATCGAAACAGCAAAATGGACAGTCTTTACTGTTTTATCCAGTGGTGGGATTGCTGATCGGTGGCATTCTTGCCTTGCTTGCTTTTACATTTCACAGCCTGCCAATCATCTTACTCAGTAGCATTTTGCTTGTGGTTTGGATTTGGCTCACAGGTGGGTTACATCTAGATGGTTTAGCCGATACGGCAGATGCATGGGTCGGTGGCTTTGGTGATGCCGAACGTACACTTAAAATCATGAAAGACCCTGCATGTGGGCCGATTGGTGTGTTGAGCCTCGTCGTGATTTGCTTACTCAAATGGTCGGCGCTTTATGTTTTGCTACAACAGCAAATGTATTTGGCATTAATTGTATTTCCAGTATTAGGTCGTTTAGCCCCTTTATTTTTGTTTTTAACAACTCAGTATGTTCGTGAAAAAGGCTTGGGCTCATCGATAGCAGCAACTATTCCACGAAAGTCGGCATACCTGGTCTTTATACTCTGCCTAAGTGCATGTTTGTATTTTAGCTGGACTGGAGTGGTGAGTATATTCGCGTTTATTTGTACTTTACTGTATTTGCGATGGAAATTTATTCAGCGTATAGGTGGCGTAACGGGAGATACAATTGGTGCAGCGATTGAAATTACAGAAGTGTCGAGTCTCTTAGCGTTTGTCATAGCACTACATTATGTAATTGCTTAGTTTTTACAGTGAAATGACTTAACTCCTGATTTAAAAAAAGCCCAGCTATTGCACTGGGCTTTTTATTTTATCCCAACAGATAAATGACCAAATGAATAAGCGATGGCCCAAGCAATACCATAAAGACCCCAGCAAGTACCATGCTCAAGCAGGCTGCAACACCTTCTTCTTTATGACGTGATAATGCTTTACTTGTACCAAATCCATGTGCGGCATTGCCAAGAGCCGCACCTTGCGCAAAGCGTGAATGCAATTTAAGCCCAGCCAAAACTAGGTCAGCCAAAGCCACGCCGGCAATCCCAGTAATCATGGTAAATAGAATCACCAATTCTACTGAGCCCCCAATATTTGAGGTAAGTTCCATGGCAAATGGCGTAGAAATGGAACGTGCCATCAAGCTATAAGACGTTTCTTGGTCAAATTGAAATAACTGTGCCAAATAAAAAGCACTAATAATCCCAGCTAACATGCCAATCACGATGCCTAAACTAATACTCAGCGCATGCTGACGGATAATTTGTCGATATTCATAGATGGGGATAGCAAAGGCCACAGTGGCCGGGCCGAGCATCCATACAATCCATTGGCTTTCTTGCATATAGGTGTCATATGAAATATGAAAGCAAAGCATGAGTATAATCAGCACAAACGGGACGAATAGTGCAGGGGAAAGAACCATATACGGTAACTTACGATGTAGCTTTTTCGCCAAAATATAACCGATTAGGGTCAGGACGAAAAACAATACAGAGATGCTGTTCAACCCAAAATCGTTCATAAGGTTTTTCCTGCTGTGTTGACATCATGATCTATCGCAGTTTGGTGTTTAGCTTTAAGTTTTGCCTCGAGTTTAAAGCCCCAATAAACCGTAAATGCTGTAAACACCATGACACAGACAGTACCCAGTACCACGGCTAAAATTAACTGCCAGCCAGAGCTGAGTAATAAATCTTGATATTTAATTAATCCAACTACACAGGGGATAAAGAATAGAACCAGTTCAGCCAAAATAAAATCTGAGCCTTGTTTGACCCACTGCATTTTAAATAAACCACTCAACAATGCAGCTAATAGCAGCAATAAACCAATCACGCCAGCAGAGATCGGCAAGTTAAACCATGATTGAATGCAAGAGCCGATCCACCAGATCAATATCAATAAACTTAGCTGCGCTAAAGTTTTAAGAAACTGGGTAAATTTGGAAGTAGATTGTGGAAACGTATCCATGAGACGACAGTAGAATAGGAGATGACGCTATTTTAAAAGTGCATACCCTGTATAATTATGAATAATTAATTATTAATTATGCTTAAATGGAATAATAATGGACATTAAAAGCCTAAAAGTCTTTGTGACCATCGTACAAAAACAGAGTTTCAGTCATGCAGCTGAAGCGCTTTTTGTCACTCAGCCGACCATTAGTAAATTAATTCGTCAGTTAGAAGATGAGATCGGCGTGCCTTTATTTCATAAAGGAGAAGCAGGTCGAAAAAGGGAAGCACAGCTCACCTATATGGGAGAGCAGATTTATCAGCATGCTTTAGTGATTTTGAATGAACAACAACGGATGCTTGATACTGTCACCCAAGTTCGCGCCTTAAAACAAGGTAAATTGACTCTAGGTTTACCGCCATTGGCATCGGTATTGTTCAGTCAGTTAATTGCGCTGTTTCATAAAAAATACCCCAATATTGAACTGAGCTTTTTTGAGGTAGGGGCGACGGGTATTGAAAGTGCCATTTTAAAAAAACAGGTCGATGTCGGAATTATTTTGGGGCACTTGAAACCGGTATTAAGCGGTATACCAGTCATGGAATCACCTTTGTGCTTATTATCCAAAAAAAACTCACAATGGCGAAAGCGAAAAACCGTTTCGTTGATTGAATTAAAAGAAGAGTCATTTTTATTGTATGACGATACCTTCACACTCAATGACATCATCATACAGGCGGCAAATTACGTCGGATTTGAGCCCAATGTGGTATGTAAAAGCAGCCAGTGGGACTTCATCGCCAAAATGGTGGATTCAAATGTTGGGATTGCACTCCTGCCTAAAATTTATTGTGAACAACTTGATGCGGTAAAATACCATGTGGCTGAATTAGAAAATCCGAACTTAGACTGGAAACTCAGCATGGCCTGGAATACCACTGTTGCCATGAGTCCCGCAACGCGTGCATGGCTAGAAATCATTGAAGACAATAAAGACAAAATACATTTTTAGTTCATTCACAGATCAAGTCGATGAAATAAAAGATTGGAAATGGAGGTGGATTTACGATTTGTACATCAAAGATTATTGAAAAGGATTTTGCAAAATCAACATGCATGAATTAAATTGGGTGTTGGTCGTTATTTTTGATGGTTCATAAAATGAAATGGGATGATATTGGTCAACAACCGTGTTCAATCGCTCGTGCGCTTTCTGTGCTAGGGGACCGTTGGACCATGTTGATTATCCGTAATGCATTTATGGGCATCCGACGTTTTGATGATTTTCAACAAAATTTGGGTGTGACTCGACATGTGTTATCTGACCGCCTAAAGCGTTTGGTCGAAGAAGGTATTTTGACCAAAGTTGCTTATGTCGAGCGTCAGGAACGTTTTGAATATCGACTGACTCAAAAAGGCTTAGACTTGTATCCAATTCTTCTAGCCATGACGCATTGGGCCGATCAATATATGGATCAGGGCTTGGGATCACCTGTTGAATATGTCCATCAGACATGTGGTGAAAAGTTTAAACCCGTTTTAGTGTGTTCATGTTGTGCAGAACCGATCCAAGCCAAACAGGTCAAACCAGTTTTTACCCAAGCCTATTACATCGCTCTCAATCAATTAAAACCTGCCTAAGCTGTTTTATGGCTTTCTTCAAGATGCTGATTTGCATCCATATAGCCAAAATAGCCTAAGCAGTATTTAGATTACTTTAAAATTACAAACAATTTGCAGGTTTAGGAATTCCCGCTAAACGACTTAAATGTCGAGCGACCAAGCCCGTATTAAATTTGTCTTGTAATACTGCATTATTAATATCTGCACTCACGGTTTTCATTAAAAATTTAATGAGTGGGCGAGTTGCCGGCGAGTGACCAAACTGTTGATAAAACTGTCGCACAGCTTGTAAAACTTCAAAATGCCAAGGGCTTAACTCAAGTTCTAAACTTTTAGCCAGTTCTTGGGCAACAGCTTCATTCCAAATAGTGTAATCCACCAAATGGCCATCTTGGTCTAATTCAAGATTCATATTCGTTCCAAAAGAGAAGATTGTAGAAATGGATCGCTTTCACTCAAATTATTTGAGTGAAATACATCTTTTAAATCTGAGGCATAGATCAGCAAAAGCGGCATAGTCGATCACTTTCATATGACTATAATTCATACTTTTACCTAAAATTTCAGCATCATTTTCAAGTACATAACATGTGCCAAATTGCTGAATTTGTTCATCTGCAATATGTAAGACTGCTTCACCCATCAGGATGATTGCATCTTCAGGGTTGATTAAACTGGCTAACTGCTGGATGTGCTGTAGGGTATTGGCATAGCTGGCTTGGACTAAATACAGCGTAGAATTTGACATCATCATTCCTCTTTTACCAATACAACACATGATCAAATTGTTGAATCAATTCAGTATTGAATTGAACAAACTCTAGTTCTTGTTCACTGTTGATCACAAAAGGATGCTGTGAATTTTTTTGTTCAATATAAATCGGGGTGAGATCGTAAAACTCAAAGCTATCAACCATGTTGGAAGCGAGTTTAAACGCATGCTTGAGCTGACTAAACTCTTGTTCTGCCTGAAGTAAGCTCAGCGCAGCATCTTTGAGCAACACTTTAACGTCACAACCGAAGGTTGCAAGCACCATGGTCGCAGAAAGACTTTCATGTACTTGTAAGTTTGCAAGATTTGCATGGGTTAAAACAACCAGTACAGATTTCACGTAATTTTCCTTTTCAATGCTACAAATGCGCGGCAATCAAAACACTTAGAATTGCAATAAGCGGTCAGCAGCTTGTACAGCATCGGCAAGTTCGCCTAGGCCCACAAGTTCAAATTGTTCAGCTAGATTATGTTGCTGAATATTATGACGCTGAGCATTTTCCTGATCTGTGATCCCACGTGCGAGCGCTGCACTTACACAAACAGGTAAGCGAATGCTGAGTTTTTGCCATTCACTACTGAGTTTGCGTTGATCATCTGGCACCCATTGCAGGGCATTTGCCACATTTACACCATCTTGATAGAAAAAAACCCGAAAGTTTTCGCCTTTCTGCTTCAGCGCTTGGGCAAGGCCCAAAGCATGCCAAGCCAATATCGAAGTGGGTGAGGAGGTAATTAGTAATAGAGTACTCATCGAAATTCACTAAATGAATAAACGGTCTAGATCGACAGTTTGTTCTGAGTTCAGAAGAAAAAGCTAGTATACAATGATTTACTCAATGATCTGAATATTTGCAAAGTTTTGCTTATTTGGGCGGCGAAGTCATTGCCAATTTTTCTTCAAATATAACTTTTGGTTTATTTTGGATTCAGCTTCAAGCCGTCAGCTTTTCATAAATAAACTGTGCGGTTACATACTGAAAAATCTTTGTATGAATAAAACGCAATTTTTGATTTTACAGAGTGCTATGATCTTTTCATTTTTTAAACCAACTCATGAATATAGAGAAATTTAACTTAAGTTTATTTAATTCAATCAATGCTTCGGACAATGCTTTAGATTTCACCATTTCTTTTGCCATATTTATAGCCAATGATCTATTTTATATCGTGATTCTTTTGATGTTTTTGGCTTGGTTTAAAGGCAATTTTGATATCAAAAAACAAATCGTTAAAGCCACTGTGTTTACTATCGTCGCTTTTCTTATCAGCCAAGTGATTTCAAGTTTCTTTTACTATCCTAGACCCTTTGTCTTGGATGTTGGACGCACGATTATAGAACATTCACCGAATGGATCATTCCCGAGTGATCATATGCTGTTTTTTAGTACGATTGCATTTTCTTATATTTTTTCAAAGCAAAAAGCTGTCGGCTATGTATTTCTAGCTTTCGCTTTTCTTGTGGCGTGGTCGAGAGTCTATTTAGGTTTGCATTATCCAATGGATATGGCGGGAGCGCTGATCATTGCGGTTTTGCTGAATTTTGTTGGACTGTCTTTATGGCGAAAATATGGGTCTTATTTGGTGAGCATGATCTTAAAAGTTTACGAGTTCCTATTCTCAGCCATGATTAAAAAAGGCTATATCCGCTAAATTAAGTTTGCTAGATATTTGCGATTTCAAACTTTTGCTGCTGCTATAGTTACATTGGCAACATCTTGCCAGATGAATATTTCTGATGATTCATCTGGCGTTCACATCCTGCTTCTCCACCTCAAAAATAGTCAGACTGCTCAATTCAATTTGCTCATTCGATAAGATCATTTCTAATATTTTGTTGCTGTCTAACATGCTTCGCAATGTAACTATTATTAAATATCTTCTTCAAAAACCCTTCAACTCAAATGCCACGAAAACTTGTGATGTCTTCAAAATTGATCGCTAGCGAGGTCATTTGTCGTAAATCAAATACAGTTAATATCCATAACTGCAACACAGTCAAAATTCTAAAGCAGTAAGATAAAACTAGAATGCTCTTGCAGATTATTCGGCTCATGAAAAATGCTGAGGCGAAGTTTCAAAATTTAGATCTGTAGATAAGTTGGTGACGACACCAAGATGATGCCAAAGACTTGTAAAAGCTTGATAACTATAAGGAGTATCTAAACAATGATTTTAGTGACTGGTGGTTTAGGCTTTATAGGCTCACATATAGCCTTGAGTTTAATGGCTCAAGGTCAAGAAGTCATTATTGTGGATAATTTATCCAATGCAAATTTACAAACACTTGAACGACTAGAATTTATTTCAGGCATGTATGTGCCTTTTGTCAAACTCGATATTCGCAATACTCCCGCACTCAATAAAGTATTTGAACAATATACCGTCGATGCTGTCATTCATACGGCAGGCTTTAAGTCATTGGAAGAATCCGTCCTTAAACCACTTGAATATTATAATGATAATGTCAGTTGTATCATGAGTTTGCTGCGTGCCATGCAGCGAACAGGTGTACGAACACTGATCCATTTATCAAGTTTAGCGGTATATGGTCAGTCGTCGGCAGAATTAACAGAAGACACAGAAATCAATTTTACCTATCCAAATCCCTACGTGAAATCTCAACAAATGGTGGAAGAAATTATACGGGATACGGCACGTACGGATAATGAGTGGAAAATTGCGATTTTGCGTTTAGGAAACGTCGCAGGTGCTTTCGAACATGCAGTTTTAGGTGAGTTTGTTGCGCCATTGCCAAAAAATATCGTGCCGCTAGCGATGCAAGTCGGGGCTTTACAACGAGATTTTATTGAACTTCGCAAACAAGCCAAAACTGAAGATGGTACTGTGGAACGGAGTTTCTTGCATGTACTCGACTGTTGTAAGGCGGTGTGGCAATGTTTGCAATGGTTGTCGCAGCAACAATTCAGCTGTGAGGCCTTTAATATTTCAGGTGAATTGGTTTCGATACAGCAACTGTTGGATACGCTTTCAGAAGTGACACAGGCGGAGATTAAGACGGTCGAATCTAGTTTTTACCCAAGCCATGAATATGACCAGCTTGGGGCAAGTACACAGAAAGCGAAAAGTACTTTTGATTGGCAGCCTGAACAAGATTTAAAGAAAATGCTAGAAGATGAATGGCGTTTCTATCAACAAACATTAAGAGGGAATTAACTCGTCTTGTATTGGGTAAATTTAATCGTCGTGCATGATTTTCTTTATAAAATCACGATAAAGATTATCAAATAAACCACTTATAATTGATAATGGTTATTATTTACAAATCTAAGCAAGTTACCTAAACTGTATTTATCAGCAGAGTTTGATTCTGCACAGACGTTCAAGTTTATAGATAAGGATATGAGGTCATTTATGCAAACACGTATTGAACATGACACAATGGGCGATGTTGAAGTACCTAGCGATGCGATGTGGGGTGCACAAACACAGCGTAGTTTGCAAAACTTTAAGATTGGTGGTGAACGTTTACCACGTCCAATGATTCGTGCAATGGGTCTCGTGAAAAAATCAGCAGCGATTACTAACGCAGCATTAGGTCAAATCCCTCAGGAACTTTCTGGTTATATCGTCAATGCAGCCGAAGAAGTGATCTCAGGTCAATGGGATGCACAATTTCCACTGGTAGTTTGGCAAACTGGTTCAGGTACGCAAAGTAACATGAACTGTAATGAGGTAATTGCCAATATTGCCAATCAAAAACTAGGCAATCCATTGGGGTCACAAAAACCTGTCCATCCCAATGATCATGTCAATCGTGCTCAATCGACCAACGATTCATTCCCAACCGCAATTCATGTGGCTGCAAGTCTACAAATCAATGAGCTTTTAATTCCTGCTGTAACGAAACTGCGTAATACTTTAGAAGCGAAATCTAAAGAATTTAAAGATATTGTTAAAATTGGCCGTACACATTTACAGGACGCAACGCCTTTAACATTAGGCCAAGAGTTTAGTGGCTATGTTTCACAGCTCGATCATGGTTTGAAGCGTTTAAATCAAGCTTTAGAAGGACTGTATGAATTACCACTAGGTGGTACAGCGGTCGGTACAGGTCTGAATGCACATCCTGAATATGCTGTAAAAGCAGCAGCAGAACTTGCGAAACAAACGGGTCTGCCATTTGTCACTGCGCCAAATAAATTTGAAGCACTTGCAGGACGTGATGCTGCTGTATTTGCATCAGGAGCATTAAAAACACTTGCTGTAAGTTTAAATAAAATCGCCAATGATGTGCGCTGGTTAGCCAGTGGCCCACGCTGTGGTTTTGGTGAGTTACGCATTCCAGAAAATGAACCAGGCTCAAGCATCATGCCAGGTAAGGTCAATCCAACTCAAAGTGAAGCCATGACGATGGTGGTCGCTCAAGTACTTGGAAATGATACAACTATTAATGTTGCGGGGGCATCAGGTAACTTTGAATTAAACGTGTTTATGCCGGTTATTGCCTTTAACTTATTGCAATCTATTCAACTCCTCGGCGATGCATGTAATAGCTTCAATGACCACTGTGCAGTAGGCATTGAGCCAAACCGTGAAAAAATCGATCATTTCTTACATGATTCATTAATGTTAGTTACGGCACTCAACCCAGTGATTGGTTATGAAAATGCTGCAAAAGTTGCTAAAACTGCATATAAAGAAGGTAAAACTCTAAAACAAGTTGCGGTAGAACTCGGTTTAGTCACTGCAGAGCAATTTGATGAAGTGGTTCGTCCTGAGCAAATGGTTTCACCAAATACCAAATAAATTGTTTTGAGATCATTCATCTAGAGTGTTGGAAAATAATTAGAGAGGCTGATTCATATTTAGCCTCTCTTTTTATTGGATATATGATTGAATTATTTTTCAACTAGTTATTGCCTAACACAGATTCTTTGGATTCATATTCATCTTGAAATGTATGTATAGAAACTAGACGATTTATTAAAAATAGGGGAACGAAAAAAATGAAGAAAGGCCTGATGATGAAGCGAGTAATTCATTGGATTGGGCTTTGAATTCATTGGCACACTTGTTAAAATGCCTTTCTTTTTCTGTTTTCGTTGCTATTTGACATTTGTTTGAATAAATATTTGCAAGACAGTGTTTTATTTAAGGATTTCCCCCAATGCTCACCATCTATTTGACAGATGTCCAAAAGAACGTTCAATTTAAAGACTATCCGGGCGAGCATCCTGTTAAATTTGTATTGAATTTTAAAAAGATTTTCCCAAGTGTTATGGAGCTTTTGCTACCCGTTTTGCCTGAAAATGAAAATCTTGAAGAAATGAGCTGGGAATCGACAACGCCAGATTTTGAAAAATTTAAATTACTACTCAGTGGGTGGGGCGTAATTGAGCTACGTTTGAATGCTATTGCCCAATATAAAGACCGTGCTTATGCAGATAACTTGGTAAAAAAAGCACAGCAAAAACGTAAAGAATATAAAAAAGCACAGTCAAAATTACAAACCGTTGAACTTGATTATTTATTCATGCACGAAGTTCATGGTTTGATTGATGCAGAGTTGGTCGAGCTAGGTGAAAAATTCTATCTACCGACTTTACGTGAGCTTTGGAAAAACCAAGTGTCAGCGAATGTATTAGAAGCAAAATTCTAAACTGCACACAGTTTTAGTCGAAAAATCCTCCGCTTAGGAGGATTTTTTATATGCACATCAGAACTTCAGATTTACTGCGGCAAGTGACTGTTTCATAGTGCCCCATCAAGCAAGTGAAGCATTGATCCTAAACAATATCGTGAACGGTCATCCCTTCTAAATACTTAAAATATTTCTGCTTAAAGGCTTTTAGACTTAACCAGTCATTTGTAGAAGGTCGTCTAATTCGATGGTAGTAAACTTTGAGAATAATACAGCATCGGTTTCTTTTCTAGTAGTAAACACTACCGTGAATCACATGGTCTTTTAATGTGGGAGACAAGCTTCGCTTACTGCATTATCCCATGAGCAGCATACTGTGTAAGGTCGCGACGGTTGTATACTAGAATACCGTTATTCATCAATAAATAGCCCCTACAATCATGATTACAGTACTTCGAGTCTGTGAAGTATTGCTTTGCAAGGAAATGTACCATGCACCTGTTTGGATAACCTTGATGTGTGCTGAATTAGCAGGAGACTTTCACTTGGGAGATTCTAGGCAGCTAACCGATAAAAGTCTTCTGCCATTTGATTTGGTGTCTTAAAATCCAAGCCTTTTTGAATTCTTCGCTGATTATAA